>JBGPYP010000249.1:0-4089 GCA_041493285.1 Casimicrobiaceae bacterium | reverse complement strand
GCGGATGGCGCAGCCGCCGCTCGACGCCGCCGCCCTCGTCGATCCGCGCATTTTATTGATCGATGCGCCGACCGCCGACGTGTCATCAACTGCCATCCGGGACCGCCGCGCCCGCGGCGAGTCGATCGCCGGTCTCGTCCCCGACAGCGTGCGGCAACACATTGAGCAACACGGACTTTACGCGTCGACAGCGCCCGGTCGGCGTGCGAGTGACGCGCCGCCGAGTCCGGCGGCAGGCAGGTTGCATGGCCAAGACTGAAAAGCGCCGGCACATCCAGCGCCTGCCGAAGCAAATCGATACGGCGATCCGCGCCGCCGAGGACAAGAAGGCGGCCGATCTCGTCGTGTTGGATTTGCGGAAGGCCGCGGGGTTCACCGATTATTTTCTGATTTGTTCGGGCACGAACCCGCGCCAGACTCGCGCGATTGCCGACGCGGTGGTGGACGCGCTCGCCGCGCAGGGTGCGAAGCCGGCACACGTCGAAGGGTACGATCGGTCCGAATGGGTGCTGCTCGACTACTTCGATTTCATCGTCCACGTCTTTGCGCCAGAGACGCGTCTGTTCTACAGCCTCGAACGGCTGTGGGGCAACGCCAAGCGCATCGAGGTTCCCGAACGCCTGCGGCCCGCGGGGTTCGACAGGCTCACCACGCCCTGATCCGAGAACCTACGCCATCGCACTCAACGATCTAGAGGTACCGGTTGGAGTCATCTGCCTTGCGCACCGCCACCGACGCGGTGCTCTCCGTCGTCTTCGCGCCGGCCTGTGCGGCGTGCGGGGAGCTGCTCGAACATCCGACGCGCGGCCCGGTGTGCGCCGCGTGCTGGCATTCCATCCTGCCGCTCACACCTCCACTGTGTGACTCGTGCGGAGATCCGCTGCCGACCTGGCGCATCATCAGCGTCCCGCTCGCGCGCTGCCCCCGGTGCCGCAGGGCGCGGCGGACCGTCGATCGCGCCCGTGCGATCGGCAGCTATGACGGCGCCTTGCGGGCGATCGTGCACGCGTTGAAATATGAGGGACGCCGGTCGTTGGCGAAGCCGCTCGCCGAGCTGATGAAGGATCGCGGCGCCGATGTGCTCGCGGGAAGCGATTGCCTCGTCCCGGTCCCGCTCCATCCCTCGCGCCGCCGCACGCGCGGGTTCGATCAGGCGCTGGATCTCGCGCGCCATCTCGGCGTGCCCATCCACCAGGCGCTGCGGCGCGTCCGCGCGACGCCGACACAGACGGGTCTGCCCGCCGCACAGCGCCACCGAAACGTGCGCGGCGCCTTCGCGTTGGCGCCGCGGGCACGATCGCTGGCGGGCGCGACGGCGGTGCTGGTGGACGACGTGAGCACGACGGGCGCGACGCTCGAAGCCTGCGCGCGGGTGCTGAAAGAGGCGGGCGTTCGCGAGGTTCGGGCGCTTATCGCAGCGCGAGTCGTGACGCCGCGGCGCTGAAGACATCACCGGCGATCGCTTCTTTCGAGCGCTCACCGTCAACCACGACCCAGCCGTTCGCGGCGGCTTGCCGTCGGTAACTCTCGCGCACGCGGGTCTGCATGGCGAGATCACGTTCGTAGCGATCGCGGTCGACCATCTTGCGTTGTACGGCCGTCTCCGGAGCGATGTCGAGCATGATCGTGAGCGAGGCGGGCGGCAGAAATTTTTGGATTTCGGTCAGCCACGTCGCATCGAGCGCCTGCGCTTCGCCGTACGCGATGCTCGATGCGGTGTAGCGGTCGCAGACGAGAATCAAGCCGCCATCCAGCCACCGCTGAAGATCGGGCTTGCGCTCGTAGCGGTTCGCGATATAGAGCAGCTGCATGACGTCGGGGCCGTATTCGCGCTCACCCTGCAGCGCGCGCGCGATCTCCTCGCCGATCGACGTGCCGTAGTCAGGAAAGGAGACCAGCCGCGCCTTGCGGCCTTCCTGCTTCAGTCGATCGCGCAGCAGCTCGGCTTGTGTCTGCTTTCCGCTTTGATCGAGACCTTCAAACGCAATCAGGAGTCCAGTCATCACTTCGCGTCCACTGAAAGCTGTAAGCTGAGAGCTATAGCTATCGGCTATCAGCTGTCAGCGTTCAGTTTCAAGGGCCACCATCTCATCAACCGTCTGGCGGCGGCGGATGACCTTCCAGCGGCCTTCGTCGACCAGCACTTCGGCCGGCAGCGGACGACGATTGTAGTTCGACGCCATCGCGGATCCGTACGCGCCGGCATCGTGAATGGCCACCAGGTCGCCGACCTCCAACCGCGACAGCATCCGGTCGCGTCCGACGACGTCGCTGCTTTCGCAGACCGGGCCGACGATCTCGTACTCCTGTGGGGGCGTCTCGCGCGGCCGCACCGGCTCGATCCGGTGGAACGCCCCATAGAGCGCCGGCCGCAGCAACTCGGTCATGCCGGCATCGATCACGGCGAAGTCGCTCTCGGCGGTCCGCGGCTTCAGATCGATCACGCGCGCGACAAGCGCGCCGGCCGGCCCGGCGATCGCCCGGCCCGGCTCGACGACGATGGGCAGCCCGGTGTGGCGGACTTCGGCCACGAGCGCGGCAGCGTAGTCCCTCGCCGAGGGCACGTCGCGGCCATCGTACGAGATCCCGAGGCCGCCGCCCAGATCCAGATACCCGAGCGTGACGCCAGCGCGCGCCGCTTCGTCGGCCAGCCGAGCGACGAGCGCCGCCGCACGGCGGAGCGGCTCGAGCGTCGTGATCTGCGATCCGACGTGCACGTGGATCGCTACCAGCTCCAGCGCCAGGCGTCGGCCGATGGTCGTGAACAGCTCGCGCGCGGTGTCGATTGGCACGCCGAACTTGTTGATCTTGAGGCCCGTGGAGATGTGGGGGTGGCTCTTCGCGTCGATGTCGGGATTGATTCGGATCGCGACGCGCGCCCGGCGTCCTGTCCGCTCGGCAATCGCCTCGATGCGCGCCAGCTCTCCGGCCGATTCGACGTTGATCGCCTTCAGCCCGAGCGCGACGCCGCACTCGAGCTCGGCGGCCGACTTGCCGACGCCGGTGAAGACGATCTCCGACGGCTGGAACCCGGCCTTGCGCGCCGTCTCGATTTCCCAAATCGAGTTCGCGTCGACGGCGCTCCCCAGCGCGCGCAGCAGCCGCGCGACGGCGAGCGTGGAGTTTGCCTTCAGCGCATAGTGCAGCGTGTGAGGGTAGTCGCCAAAAGCGGCGTCGACGTCGCGGTAACGCGCTCGAAGCGTGGGGGCGCTGTACACATAGACGGGCGTCCCCTCGGCATCGGCGATCGCCGACAGTGATACGTCATCACAGACGAGCTGGTTGGAGATGCGCGCGAAGCCGACCACAGCAGTCTGTAGCGTATATTAACGCACTCAGCCCTTCATGTCTGCCGACTTGCCGGCCGCGGCGCCGGACGCGACCGAGACGCTCATCCAGCGCTGCCTGCAGAGCGACCAGCTTGCCTGGGATCTCATCGTCCGCCGGCACAGGAGAATGGTGTTCAACGTCGCCTACAAGTTCGTCGGCAAGTACGACGAGGCGGAGGATCTCGCAGGACATCTTCCTCAAAGTCTTCAAGTCGCTCGACACGTTCGATCGGCGGGCGAACTTTCAGACCTGGCTGATGAGCGTCAGCCGCAATCTGTGCATCGACCACTACCGGCGCGTGCGCAAAGAGCGTGAGACGATCGATCGCGACGTGGACGCGAGCGAGCTGTCGCCGATCTCGCGCGAGCAGAGCCAGGTCGACGCGTTGGAGCAGCGCGATCGGGTCGCGCTGTTACGGCACGCGCTGACCTCGCTGCCCGAAACGCTCAGGACGGCGGTGTTGATGCGCGATATTCAGGAACTGTCGTACCAGGAAATCGCCGACACGCTGCGGCTGCCAGAAGGCACCGTCAAATCGCGGATCAACCGCGGGCGGACCGAGCTGGCGCGGCAAGTCAGGACACTCGGCGACGAGGACTCCAGCCCGAGCGGGTCGGGATCGAAGGGGTCCGATTCCCCCCGCCGCTCACGAACGGGAGCGTACCGATGAACGTCACAACCGAACAGGCTGGGAAGATCTCGATCGTCCGCGTCGGCGAGGTGCGGCTGATGTATCCGCTCTTGGCGGACTTCTCGTCG
>JBGPYP010000245.1:0-4148 GCA_041493285.1 Casimicrobiaceae bacterium | reverse complement strand
CGCGCGAAAACGACGCTCGTGTTCACCAACGTGCGCTCGCAGGCCGAGCAGTGGTATCAGGCATTGCTCGAAGCGCGGCCACACTGGTCCGGACAAATTGCTCTGCATCACGGCTCGCTCGAGCGCGACGTGCGCGACTGGGTCGAGGATGGCTTGCGCGCCGGTCGCCTGCGCGCGGTCGTGTGCACGTCGAGCCTCGATCTCGGCGTCGATTACCAGCCGGTCGAACAGGTGCTACAGATCGGCAGCCCCAAGGGCGTCGCGCGGCTGTTGCAGCGTGCGGGACGCAGCGGCCATTCGCCGGGCGCGACTTCGCGCGTGACCGTCGTACCGACGCACGCGCTGGAATTGGTCGAAGCGGCCGCCGCGCGCAGCGCCGCCGCGGCGCGCCAGATCGAGGAACGCGTGCCGATCAGTTGCGCCAATATGCCGCCACTCGACGCCCTGACCCAGCATCTCGTGACCTGTGCGCTCGGCGGCGGTTTCGTCGCCGTGGACCTGCTCGCCGAAGTACGCACGACGCACGCGTACGCGGGCTTGAGCGACGCGCAGTGGCGTTGGGCGCTCGACTTCGTGGTGCACGGCGGCGCGAGCCTGAAGGCCTACCCGGAGTATCAGCGGGTCGTTGCCGATAGCGATGGCGTCTATCGGGTGCCCGATCGCACCATCGCGCACCGCCATCGGCTGGGCATCGGCACCATCGTGAGCGAAGCGTCGATCACCGTTCAGCTCAAGCGCGGCAAGAGGCTCGGCCACGTCGAGGAATCCTTCATAGCTCGGTTGACGCCGGGTGACTGCTTCGTGTTCGCCGGCCGCGTGCTGGAATTCATCCGCCTGCGCGAGATGACCGCATGGGTGAAGCCTGCACGGGCGCGCTCCGCGCTCGTGCCCCGCTGGAGCGGCGGCAAGATGGCGCTCTCCACGCAACTTGCCGCTCAGACGCGCAGGCTCATCGCCGATGCGCGCCGCGGCGTGTACGAATCGCCCGAGTTGGTCCGCTGCGGCCCGCTGCTGCGGCTGCAGGCGCGGTGGTCCACTCTACCCACCGGACGCGAATGGCTAATCGAGGCGATCGCGACCCGCGACGGGCACTACCTCTTCTTCTACCCGTTCGAAGGCAAGCTGGTGCATCTCGGCCTCGCGACGCTGTTTTCATATCGGCTCTCGCGCGAGACGCCGCGCACGTTCTCGATGACCGTCAACGACTACGGTTTCGGTCTGCTCTCGGCCGAACCCGTCGCGCTGTCGCTGGGAGAACTCGGGCGCCTGCTCGCCGCGCCCGGCGTCGAGCACGACATCCTCGCGGGACTCAACGCCTCCGAGCTCGCGCGGCGGCAGTTCCGCGAAGTCGCCCGGGTCGCCAATCTGGTGTTCCAGGGCTATCCCGGGCAAGGCAAGACCGCGCGCCAGCTGCAGGCGTCGAGCGGGCTTCTCTTCGATGTGTTCGCCGAATACGATCCGGACAATCTGCTGCTGCACCAGACGCAGCGCGAGGTGCTCGAGCGTCACCTCGAGGCCTCGCGGCTGCACGATGCGCTCGCGCGCATGCGCGGCGCGCGCGCGGTGATCGTCCGTCCCGCACGACCGACACCGTTCGCGTTTCCACTCATGGTCGAGATCTTCCGCGACCAGCTGTCGACCGAGGCGCTCTCGGCGCGCGTCGAGCGGATGGTCGCCGCATTGGAGGCCGAAGCCGGGACACAGTAACGGTCTTCGTGGGTGCGAATTCATCGCACGCGGCGCGGCATGGTCGCCCGTAGCCGAATGAATTCGTCCCTACGAAGTGCGTGCGATAATGCGAGGGTTTCGATCCGGAAACCTGCCTCCACATGGACCAACCGTTCGATCTCTCCGGCAAAGTGGCGCTGGTCACCGGCGCGTATCGCGGCCTCGGCTTCTCGATCGCGACCGGGCTCGCGCGCGCCGGCGCGACCGTCGTTCTCAACGCACGCAAGGCGGCCGAGGTCAACGAGGCAGCGGACAAGCTGCGAAAGCAAGGGCTCGCCGCCGGCGCGAGCGTGTTCGACGTCACCGATCGTGCTGCGGTGCGCGCTGCGGTCGCCGCGATCCAGACCGAGCATGGCGCGATCGACGTCCTGTTCAACAACGCCGGCATCCAGCGGCGTGGATCGCTGGTCGATTTCTCGCAGGCTGATTGGGACGCGGTTATCGCGACCAACCTGACCGCGCCGTTCATCGTCTCGCAGGCCGTGTTGCCGGGGATGATCGCAAAGAAGCGCGGCAAGATCGTGCACATCGCTTCGATCATGAGCGAGCTGGCGCGGCCGAGCGTCGTGCCGTACACGGCGGCCAAGGGCGGCGTGCGGCAACTCACGCGCGGCATGGCGGTCGAGCTCGCGCCGCACAACATCCAGGTCAACGCGATCGCGCCCGGTTATTTCGCCACCGAGATGAACCGTGCGCTGCTCGACAACGCGGAGTTCACGGCGTGGGTCAACAAGCGCACGCCGGCCGGACGCTGGGGCGACCCCGCGGAGATCGCGGGCCTCGCGGTGTTCCTCGCCTCGAGCGCCTCGGACTACGTCACCGGGCAGATGCTGATCATCGATGGCGGCATGTCGGTAGCGCTGTGAGCAGCGAGAGGGGAACCCGCGCGCTATGAGCGCGCGGGGGTCGAGCGTCCGCGAATCAGCGCCGGCCGCCGACACGCGACCGTACACGCAGCACGAAGCGTCCAGGGAGGCGGCGCTGTGAGCAGCGAGAGGGGCCTCCGCGCGGTGGCGTGAATCTGATACGTCACGTCGCTGGCCCTTTGCGCCCAGCTCGGGTCGCCTCCATTCGCTGTCGCTCATGGAGCCTCGCTCCGCCTCGCCGGTCGCCCCGCTTGCGCAGCGCGTGGGGGTCGAGCGTCCGCGAATCGGCGCCAGCCGCCGACACAAGACCGTAGCATCGCTACGCCGCTCGAGGAGGCGGCGCTGTAGCGGGCGCAAGCAGCGTCTTCATCCACCCGAGTCCCGCCGACGTACCGGCCAGCGGCCGATACTCGCAACCGACCCAGCCGTCGTAGCCCAATTCGTCGAGCAGCGCGAAGAGGTGCCGGTAGTTGATCTCGCCGACGTCGGGCTCGTGTCGCCCGGGGACGCCGGCGATCTGGATGTGGCCGATGTGCGGCAACCAGCGGCGAAGCTTCTCCGATAGATCGCCCTCGACGATCTGTGCGTGATACAAGTCCATTTGAACGGTGAGGTTCGCCGCCCCGACTTCCACGCGGATCGCGTGCGCCTCGGCCTGCGTGGTCAGGAAGTAGCCCGGCACGTCGCGCGGATTGATCGGCTCGATGGTGAGCGCAACGCCCTGCTCTGCCGCCTCACGTGCCGCGAAACGCAGGTTGCGCACGAACGTCGAGCGATGGCGGGCGCGCCGTTCGGCATCCGTGCCGTCGGGAAGAAGCCCGGCCATGACGTGCACGCGCGGGCAGGCGAGCGTTTGCGCGTACGAGAGCGCGATCACGACGCTCGCCGCGGACTCGTGCTCGCGGCCGGGCAGTGCCGCGAGCCCGCGATCGCCCGCGGCCCGATCGCCCGGTGGCGCGTTGATGAGCACCTGCGCGAGTCCGTGCGCCTTCAGTCGCACGGCGATCTCTTTGGCCGGAAAGTCGTAGCCGAAGGCGAACTCGACCGCGCGGAAGCCGTCGTGCGCCGCGGCGGCGAAGCGCTCGAGGAACGGCAGCTCGGTATAGAGAAACGACAGGTTCGCCGAAAAGCGCGGCATCGCGACTCCGTGGCTTACAATGGCCGCTCATCTTGCCGTGAGCAAGCGTCGCGTGCAACGCCTTCACGATCTCACTGCGCTCATGCCCCACAAGCCCGACGAATCCGCACCCGCCGTTGTCACACTCGCCGGCGAACGCGTCGAGCTTCTCGCCGAACGCGCGCTCTACTGGCCGCGCGGCCGCACGCTCTTCGTCGCCGACGTGCATCTCGGCAAGGCCGCCGCGTTTCGCGCCGGCGGCGTCCCGCTGCCGGGCGGCACGACCGCCGCCGATCTCGCGCGGCTCGCACGGCTGGTCGCTTCGACACGCGCGGAGCGGCTGGTCATCCTCGGCGATTTTCTGCACGCGGCCGCGGGCCGCACCGACGCGCTTGCGCGTGCGTTCGCTGCGTGGCGCGAACGCCATCGCACGCTGG
>JBGPYP010000218.1:0-4575 GCA_041493285.1 Casimicrobiaceae bacterium | reverse complement strand
GCAAGCCCGCACTGGCCAAGCTCCTCTCCGTGGCAGGGTTCCGGCTCAAGGGCAGCGGCTGGTACGCGACCGACTTCAAGGGTTCCGGCGCCAAGCCGGCCGCCAAGCCGGTCGGCGACAAGGACGGAGCGTCGAAGCCGGCGGAATCCACGAGCGAGTCCAAGAGCACGGGGACGGCCGACAGGGCGAGCGCCTCGCCCGGCTCATGCGGCGGGAACTGAACCTGCCATTGATGCAACGCCTGCCGGCGAAACCGTGACCTTGAGACGTTACCTGATCGCAGGCCTCCTGATCTGGGTGCCGCTCGGCATCACGATCTGGGTGCTCGTCTTCCTGATCACCACGCTTGATCAGACGCTGCTCCTGCTGCCGGAAAGCGTGCGACCCCAGGCGGTATTCGGCTTTCGCATCCCGGGTCTCGGCGTCGTCCTGTTTTTTGCGATTCTGCTTCTTACCGGCGCGATCGCGGCCAACTTCTTCGGTGCGCGCCTGATCCTGGTGTGGGAGTCTCTGCTCGGCCGGATTCCCTTCGTCAAGTCGATCTACTCCAGCGTGAAGCAGGTCAGCGACACGCTGCTGTCCGAGAAAGGCGACGCGTTCCGCAAGGCGCTGCTGGTCGAGTACCCGGCGCCGGGGAGCTGGACTATCGCGTTCCTTACGGGGACGCCCGCCGTCGAAATCGCGGAATATCTCCCGGGCGAGCACGTGAGTGTCTACGTGCCGACGACGCCGAATCCAACCTCGGGCTTTTTCCTGATGCTGCCGCGCTCGCGCATCCACGAGCTCGATATGACCGTGGACGAGGCGCTGAAGTACATCATCTCGATGGGCGTTGTGGCGCCGAGGCCGCGTCACCTCCCGCCGCCGCGCCCGGTGGTGTCGGCGCCGGCGCCGCACCCCGAAGCCGAAATCCGAAATTGACCGGGCGGCAGGGCATTGCCGACCGCCTGCGTGGCGGCGCGGGATTACGCCCTGCTGCCCGCCTCAAAACAACGCTTCCCTAACCCTGAGAAGTTGCCCTAGCGATCTTCGGCGGAGAAGAACTTGAAACGCACCGACTACTGCGGCCGCATCGACCGCAAGCGCCTCGCCCAGATCGTCACCGTCTGCGGCTGGGTGCATCGTCGCCGCGACCACGGCGGCGTCATCTTCATCGATCTGCGCGACCGCGAAGGGCTGGTGCAGATCGTCTGCGATCCCGATCGTGCCGCGACCTTCGTCATCGCCGAGACGCTGCGCCACGAGTTCGTCATCGCCGCGACCGGGCTCGTGCGCCCGCGCCCGGAAGGCACGGTCAACCCGGACCTTGCGAGCGGCGAGATCGAGATTCTCGCGCACGAGATCGAGATTCTGAACCCGTCGCTCACTCCGCCGTTCCAGCTCGACGACGAGAATCTGTCGGAGACGGTGCGGCTTACGCATCGCGTGCTCGATTTGCGCCGTCCCGCGATGCAGAGGAACCTCCTGCTGCGCCATCGTGCCGCGATGGCGGCGCGGCGCTATCTCGATGCCAACGGCTTCGTCGACATCGAGACCCCAGTGCTTTACAAGTCGACGCCGGAAGGCGCGCGCGAGTTTCTGGTGCCCTCCCGCATCCATCACGGCCAGTTCTACGCGCTCCCGCAGTCGCCGCAGCTGTTCAAGCAGTTGCTGATGATGGCGGGCTTCGATCGCTACTACCAGATCGTCAAGTGCTTCCGCGACGAGGATCTGCGCGCCGACCGCCAGCCCGAGTTCACACAGATCGACGTCGAGACCTCGTTCCTCGACGAGCTGGAGATCCGCGCTCTGATGGAAGGTCTGGTCGTCGCGCTGTTCAAGGACGCGGTCGGGATCGATCTGCCGCAGCCGTTTCCGATCATGACCTACGCCGACGCGATGCGCGACTACGGCTCGGACAAGCCGGACTTGCGCGTGCCGCTCAAGCTGACCGAATTGACCGATCTCATGCGCACGGTCGACTTCAAGGTCTTCCGCGGCGCGGCGGACCTGCCGAACGGGCGCGTCGCGGCGCTCTGCGTGCCGGGCGGGGGCAGTCTGACGCGCAAGGAGATCGACGATCTGCCCGCGTTCGTCGCGATCTACGGCGCCAAGGGACTTGCGTACATCAAAGTCAACGACGCGGAGAAACCGAACGAGGAAGGATTGCAGTCGCCGATCGTCAAGTTCCTGGGCAAGGCCGCGCTGCTCGAGATCCTGAAACGCACGAATGCGCGCAGCGGCGATCTCATTTTCTTCTGCGCCGACCGCGAGAAGATCGTCTGCGATGCGCTTGGCGCGCTGCGCGCGAAGCTCGGCCACGACCGCGGCCTGGTGCAGTCCGGATGGAAGCCGTTGTGGGTCGTCGACTTTCCGATGTTCGAATACAACGACGAGACGACGACCTGGGGCGCGCGGCACCATCCGTTCACCGCGCCCAAGGACGGTCACGAGGATCGGTTCGAGTCCGACCCGGGCGCGGCGCTCGCCAAGGCCTACGACGTGGTGCTGAACGGCTGGGAAATCGGCGGCGGATCGGTCCGGATTCACCGCCAGGACGTGCAGGCCAAGGTGTTCCGCTCGCTCAACATCTCGGCCGAGGATCAGCGGCGCAAGTTCGGCTTCCTGCTCGACGCGCTCGCCTACGGCGCGCCGCCGCACGGCGGGATCGCGTTCGGTCTGGACCGGCTGGTCGCGCTGATGGCCGGCGTCGAGCAGATCCGCGACGTGATCGCGTTCCCCAAGACGCAGCGCGGGCAGGACCTGCTGATCGACGCGCCGTCGCCCGTGACCGAGCAGCAGCTGCGGGAGTTGCACATCCGCGTGCGCCCATCGGACAAGGCGAAGCTCGCGTAGGCTGCACGCAGCCCCGGACTCAGGACGCCGGACGATACTTGTGCAGATTGCCCATCGTCTGCCGCTGCACCTCGCACAGCCGCGCGAACTCGGCGTCGCTGTACGCGGCGTAGTCGGCGCGGCGCCGGCGGTTGGCTTCGTCATGCGGTTGGCCGAAAGTCGATTCCGGCGGCCGCGGATGCCACAAGTGGAGCGCGGGCTCTGCGCCGACTTCGGCAAGCTTGACGCCGGCGCGCTCGAGCTTCGCCGTCATCGCGTCGTCTTCGCCGCCCCAGCCCAGGAAGCGCTCGTCGAAGCCGCCGAGCCGCAGATACGTTTCGCGCTGGATGACGAAGAGGCCGCCGGCGAACACGACGTGCTCGCCCTGCTCTTCGCGGTTGCGCGACGCGTCCGGCGGACGCGCCGGCACGAAGCCCCAGTCGCCGCCGCGCACGCGCGCGGTCTCTTCCGGCGTCAGGTCGACAATCGTGCGGTACGGCTTGACGGCGCCCTGTCCCCGTTGACAGCGCTGCACCGCATCCGGCAGCGCACGCGGTACGATGACGTCGGTGTCGGCCAACGCGAGTACCGGCCCGCGCGCGACACGCGCGGCGACGTTGAGGCCCCAGGCTTTGTTGAACGGGCCGGGGTTGTAGGCGAGCCCGGCGCCGCTCTTCGGCAGCGGCGGCTCCCGGTCGAGCCACGGGATGGTGTCCTGCTCGATGACGATGACCTGGGTCTCCGGCCACTGCGCGAGCCAGCGCAGGACCGCGAGCAGATTCTCGCGGCGGTCGCTGCTGCCGGCCTCGCGATAGGTGATGAGATAGCTCAGCCCTTGCATGGTGAGCGCGGATGATAAGCTGTTTCACAGTGACGCAGGAAGGCCGCCTCCCGTCGCTCGCGCGAGCGCTGGCGGATTTCTCCCGCCAGACCGAGCGCGCGCGAGAACTCATCATTCTCCACGACGGCGGGCTCGAATTCCACGACGATGCCGTCAAGTTGGCGAGTGAGCATGACGGCGCGCGCGTCGACGTCGTACGCGTACCCGGCGGGCAGACCCTCGGCGCGCTGCGCAACGCGGCGATCGACGTGGCGCGCGGCGAATACGTTTGCCAATGGGACGACGACGATCGCTACCATCCACGGCGCCTCGAGGTTCAGCTCGAGGCGCTACGCTCCGCGAAGAGCGAGGCCAGCTTCCTCTGCGATCAGCTCCACCTCTTCGCGGAGGCCCGCGAGATGTACTGGGACGATTGGTACGACATGCCCTATCCGCTCAACTTCGTCCCGGGCACGCTGCTCGCGCGGCGCGAGTCGCTCCCCCGCTATCCGGACCGGCGGCGCGGCGAGGATACCCGGCTGACGATGGCGATGCTGCGGCAGGGCTCGACCTTCGCGCGCGTGCGCGAGCAAGGCTATTTGTACGTCTACATCTTCGACGGCGCCAATACGTTCGATCACGGGCATCACGCGGCGCTCAGCCTCACCCGCCGCTTTCGCGGCGCTCGGCTAGTGCGCCTGGAAGCGGACTTGCGCCGGCACCTCGCCGAATATGACCCGCCGCTCGGGCCGCTCACGATGCCCTACGACGGCGGGAAGCTAGTCTTCGCGTAGCCCTGGGTGAGCCCGCGAGGCGAACCTCAGGGACGTCGACCGGTGCCACTCGCCAGCGCGTCAATCGAGAAAGCGCCGCGCGAGCACGGCGTAGGTCGTCGTCCTGGTCCGGACGTAATCTTCGTCGATCGATGCCGCGTGCAACGT
>JBGPYP010000022.1:0-15038 GCA_041493285.1 Casimicrobiaceae bacterium | reverse complement strand
CGCGCCTGCGCGTCCGTGCCCTCGCGCAGCGTGCCGGTCGCCGGATCGAGCCCGATCTGGCCGGAAAGGTAAACGGTGTCGCCGGCGCGAATCGCCTGCGAATACGGTCCGATCGCGGCCGGCGCGGCGTCGGAGTGGATCGCTTGTTTGCTCACAACCTGCCTCCCTCCCGCCAATGTAGCATGGCGCGGTCAGCGTTCGACTTCGTGACCCGCGTCGATCCACGCGTCGATCCCGCCCAGCAGCGGCCGGATGCGCTTGTAGCCGACCTTCTTGAGCTTCTGCGCGACCTTGACCGCGGTCGCCTCGTTCGGGCAGGCGCAATAGAGGATGACCTCGCCGTCGACCGGCACGCCCTTGAAAGCATCGTCGATCTTGTGCATGTCGATCGTGCGGGCACCGGGAATGCGACCGGTCGCCGCCTGCGTGAGCGCAGACCGCACGTCGACCAGCGCCTGCACTTTCTTCTCGGTGAGAAGCTGCTTCAGCTCCTCGACCGACACGCGATCCATCCGGAGCTGCTTGATGAACAGGTAGCGCCGCCACCACTTCACCAGAATCCAGACGACGAAGCCGGCGATGATCAGCATCACGCCGTATTTCCCGAGCGAGCTCAGTTTCGCCATGACGTCGCCGATCGCGTCGCGGAAGAGATAACCCAGTCCGACGCCGACGCCGACCCACAGCGCCGCACCGACCGCGTCGAAGAGCACAAAGGTCCAGTAGCGCAGCTTGATTGCTCCAGCCAGAGCGGTCGCCACCGAGGCGAAGCCGGGCACGAACTTGGCGAACAGCATCGACGCCGGGCCGAAGCGCTGGAAGATCGACTCGGTCTGCTGCACGCACGTATCCGGCGACAGCGAGACGCGGCAGAGGATGCCCAAGATCCGCATGCCGAACCTGCGCCCGGCGGAATACCACCCCGTGTCGGCGACGATCGACGCGACCACGCCGACGCCGACCAGCTGCCACAGCGGGCTGCCGCCGGTCGCCGCGAGCGCGCCGGCGACGATCAGCGTCGGATACGCGGGCAGCGGCAGTCCCGCCTGCAACGCGAGGACGTTGACGAACACGAAACCCAAACCGTATTCCTGCAGCAGCGCGATCAGATGGCTCACGAAACTCCTCCGCAACAAGCAGATGCCGACGTATGGGTTATTGGGGCTTGCGACCGCAGTGTCAACCTGCGCGTCAATAGCCTTTGGCGATTAACTTAGACTTGGTCGCGGCTCGGAGGTAGAGTTTACGCGGGAGCCTCGGGTGGTTATACTTTTGCCTCCCTGGGGACGTAGCTCAGCTGGGAGAGCGCCGCGTTCGCAATGCGGAGGTCGAGGGTTCGATCCCCTTCGTCTCCACCACCCCTCCAAGGCCGCCGGTGCAGTTCCCGGCAACCGCCGCTCGTCCGATTCGGCGGTTGCCTGTAGCATCCGCGTCACCTCGGTTCCACCGCACATTCCCCCGTGTCTCCGACACACGCCTGCCTCGCGCTCGCCGCCGCGCTGCTTCTCGCGCTGCATCCGGGCGCCGCGTTGCCGGCGACGGCGGGCCAGGACATCGAGGTCGACGTGCAAAAAAACGGGTCCGAGATCGCGCTCCGGGTCGACTGCCCGGTCAAGGCCCCGCTCGCGATCGTGTGGGAAGTTCTCACCGATTATGACCACATGGCGCGGTTCATCACCAATCTGCAAGAAAGCCGCGTGCAGAACAGGGACGGTCACGTGCTGCAGGTGTACCAGAAAGGTAAAGCTTCGCGGGGACTGCTGACGTTTTCGTTCGAGAACGTGCGCGAGATTCAACTTGTGCCGCGGCAGGAGATCCGGTCCCGCCTGCTCAGCGGCGATCTCAAGTCTTCCGAATTCACGACCCGGATCGTCGACGACGGGATGCAGATCCATATCGTCAACAGCGGCCGCTTCGTCCCGAAAATCTGGATCCCGCCGCTCATCGGCCCGTCGCTGATCGAGGCGGAGACGCGCAAGCAGTTCGACGAAGTCAGGACCGAGATACTTCGCCGCAGCGCGCGCTGAGCTGTACGTCCGCGCGCGTGACGCCCCGGGCGGTGCGACCTCCGCCCCACGGGTTCGCTTTCCTTCGCCGCAGCGAACCCCTTCAACCCCGCGCGTCGTCCAGCGGGGTTCACCCCAGAACCCGCGCGTGCCGCTCTGCGGCGACCGCACCGAACCGCGCCGTCAGTCACTCGTCAGTATCGATTCAGGTCGACGACAGGTGCCGCGCGTACGATCGTTTTCGGCCAAGAATCAAGGCTTCCGACGATTGTCGAGTCTTGCCCGTTCGCATGACAAGACGCTGGCGCTAACCACCAACAGCCGACTAGGAGGAGTTCCATGAACGCGAGACAACTGGCGGCGATTGCCGCGATGCCTCTGCTTGCCGTTGCTGCGACAGCCCGCGCGGATATCACCAGCGACCTCAAGGCACAGATGGATCTGCTGCAAAAGCAATTGGATGAGGTGAGGACGCAACTGTACAACATGCAAGAGGAAAAAAAGAAGGAAGGGAAAGAAGCGACCGGTGGCCCCTTCCTGCGCATGAAGCCGGATGCCGGAGCGACCTTTCTCGTTCCAGGCGGCGGCAAGGTTCAATTGTACGGAAACCTCGACGTTTCGTTCGACTACACGACCAAGGGCCTGCAGAGCGACTATGGAGACAATGGAGGTGTGCCGGTCGGGAAGATGGGTTGGCAGCCCGCGATCGCGAGCAACCTGTCGTACCTCGGCGTCAAGGGGACGCACCCCCTGAAGCCTGATCTCAATTTAATCTGGCAACTGGAAGCGGGCATCGATATTTCCGCGACTCCCGGAATCAAGGAAACGACCTCGAACACCAGCTTCGCCGTCAACGGCGCCTTGTTTTCACGCAACAGCTTTGTCGGCTTCGCCGGCAAGGATTGGGGCGCCGTCATGATCGGCAAGTCGGAGACGCCCTACAAGACCTCGACCGATCGCCTGAATCCGTTCTCCGGGATGCTCGGCGATTACCGGGTCATGATCGGGAATACGGGCGGCGACAATCGCGTCGAATTCGGTCTGCGCGCGGCTCACGCCATCTGGTATGAGTCTCCCAGCTGGAGCGGTGCCTCGTTCAAGGCGATGTACTCGCCGGGCCAGAACCGGGACGACACCAGCAGCATCGTTCCCTCCTCCGAACCGGACTGCGCGGGCGGCAATATCCCCGGAAGCGGTGCGCTGCCCCCAACCTGTAACGACGGCTCGTTTGCCGACCTGTATAGCGTTAGCGGCGCCTATCAGCAGGGTCCGCTTTACCTGACTGCCGCCTACGAAATGCACAGGAACGTAAATCGCACGAGTGATCTCGCCAATCTCGACCCCAGGGACATCGGCGACGAGGACGCGTTCAAGATCGGCGGCCAATACACGTTCGCGACCAAGACCACGGTGAGCGCCCTCTGGGAGAGGACGAAGAGAAAGCTTCCATCGGATCTAGAGTTCCAGGACGAACGCACGCGCAATAACGCGACCTGGCTGGCACTGACGCAAGTGCTGACCGACAAGGACAACGTGAGCTTCGGATGGGGGCATGCGGGCAAGTCAAAGGGCGTTCTGGGCGTGCACAACACGGCGGGCGACCCGAACAACTTCGACAATTCCGCCAATTTGTATTCGCTGGCCTGGAGACACGCGCTCGACAAGGCGACAACGTTATATCTGGATTATGCAATGACGGTGAACCATAGTGATGCGCACTACGACCTCGGCGCGGGAGGCCATGGGGTCACCACGGACTGTCACGATTCGACCCCGATGGCTGCGTTCGATGCGACGACCGGGGGCGTGACCAACGGCGGGCCGCATTGCTTCGCCGGCGGCAAGTTGCAGGGCATCTCGGCCGGCGTGAACTTCAAGTTCTAGCCTCTGACGAAGGCAATGTCCCCCACGATCCGGGCGACGCGCCTTTCTCCGGCGCCGTCGCCCGGACGTCTTTTAGCCCCTTGCCTGTTCTGTCTCGCATTCTGCTTCCGGCTATCGTCCGCGGGCGGTACCGATCACGTCGTCGAGTACGACAACAGCGGCATCTGGAAACGGAGCAATCAGCAGGCGCTGATCTACACCCTGGTTGGCGGCGAGATTGCCGGCGCAATCTGGCTCGGCGGCGAGGACCAGCTGGGAAAGACGTTCTGGCAGGCGATCGACTCGTCCGCGCTCGGCGCGGTCACATCCGAGGCGATGAAGCACATCTTCACCCGCTCGCGTCCGAGCCAATCGCCCGACCCGAATCTCTGGTTCCAGGGTGGGAGCCATTACAGCTTCCCCAGCGGCGAGGTCACCGCCGTCACCGCGATCGTCACGCCGTTCGTGCTCGAGTACGGGCGCGACCATCCCGCCGTCTACGCCCTAGAGCTGCTCCCCGTGTACGACGCGATCGCTCGGGTGAAGGTGCACGCGCACTGGCAGACCGACGTATTGGCAGCGTTCGCGCTCGGAACTGGGACCGGGTATCTCGCCCACGCGCGCGACAGCCCGATTATCCTCGGCGTGTTGCCACATGGATTCATGGTCGGGTTGCGCAAGCAGTTCTAGCGGCGCGAGATCGAACGGCCGTCAGTCGCCCAACGCCTGCGAATGCCTAGGAGCGTTGCGCCGCCCGGGCTAGAATTACAGCGCACGCCAGCGTTGTCCCCGCAGATGCCCCCTGAGACCCTGCAAGCAAAACGAGCCGGCTCGCATCCACCCGGAACCGAACCGCGTGTCCACGTCGACCCCGATCGAGCGTAGAACGCGATGCGCGTCCTCGTCGTCGAAGATGATTCGCTGCTGGCCAAGGGGCTCACGCGCGTTCTCACCCGCGCCGGACACGCAGTCGATCAGGCCGAGACCGGCGTCCAGGCCGACAAGGCGCTGCGCGCAGCGTCGTATGGACTGGTCGTGCTCGACATCGGACTGCCGGACATCGACGGCTTCGAGGTGCTGCGGCGGCTGCGCCTGCGTCACTCGGCCACCAACGTTCTGGTGTTGACTGCGCGCGACGCCGTCGAGGACCGTGTCCACGGCCTCGATCTGGGGGCCGACGATTATCTGACCAAGCCGTTCTCGGTCACCGAGTTCGAGGCCCGCGTCCGCGCCCTGTTGCGGCGGACGTCGCTCCCCGCGGGCGCCGTGTCCGTCGGCCGGCTCACCGTCGACGTGGAAGCCAAGAGCATCCGGTGCAAGGGCACAGCGATTGATCTCACCGTCCGCGAGTGGGCGCTGCTCGAGCTGTTCATGGCGAGGCCTGGCCGCGTGCTCTCCAAGGAGCAGATCGCGCAGCAGCTCGCCGACTACGACGCGCAGCTCAGCCCGAATGCGATCGAAGTCTACGTCTCGCGGCTGCGTTCGAAAATCGAGGCCGCAGGGGTGCGCATCCGCACCGTGCGCGGCTTCGGCTATCTGTGGGAAACGACGGATGATTAGTCGTTCCGGCCGCCGGGAAAGCATTCGCCGGCGGCTGCTGCTGTTCCTGATTCCTTCCCTGCTGCTGTTGATCGTGGGTGCCTCGGCGGTGACGTATTTCGTCGCGCTGCACGTGGCCACGTCGGCGTACGACCGCTCGCTGCTGGACCCGGCGCTCGACATGGCGGCCAACGTGAGGATGGATGCCGACGGGCCGCGCCTCGCGCTGCTCAAGCAGGCGCAGGAGGCGCTGCTCTACGATCACGAAGACACGCTGGTCTTCCAGATCCGCGCACCGGGTGGCGCGGTCGTCGCCGGCGACGACGACCTCAACCTGCCGCCGAATCTTCAGCCGGGCGAACGCTCGTTTTTCGATAGCCGCTATCACGGCGAGCCGGTGCGCGTCGCCGCCGTGCGATCGGACACCGGCATGTACGTGCAGGTCGCGGAGACCCTGCACAAGCGCAACCGCCTGATCTGGGAGATCCTCGCCGCGGGCCTGCTGCCGGCACTGCTGATCGCGCTGGCGACCTTCGCTCTCGCGTGGACGGGCGTCGCGCGCGGCATCGCGCCGCTGGCGTGGGTGCGAACGCAGCTCCTCGGCCGCTCGCCGCACGATCTCCGCCCGCTGGACGAGCAAGCGACACCCACCGAAATCGCGCCCGCGATCGAGGCCTTGAACCGGCTTCTCGGGCAGCTCCGCGAGTCGAACGAAATGCAGCAGCGCTTCCTGGCCAACGCCGCGCACCAGTTGCGCACACCGCTCGCCGGACTGCAGATGCACCTCGAGCTGCTGCTTCGCCGCGATCTCAGCGCCGAGGTTCGCGAGGAGATCTCGGGCCTGCACGTGGCAACCGTCCGCGCAAGCCATCTCGCCAATCAGCTTCTCGCGCTCGCCAAGGCCGAAGCGAGCGCCGACGACTCGACCGGCACCGCGTCGGTCGATCTCTACGCGGTTGCAGACCGCGCCGTCCACGAGTGGGTGCAGCGGGCGATCGCGCGCGACATCGACCTGGGCTTCGAGTTGGAGCACGCGGAGGTGGCGGGAGATCCGGTGCTGCTCGGGGAATTGCTCGACAACCTGCTCGACAACGCGCTGCGCTATACGCCGCGCGGCGGCGCGGTGACCGTTCGCTGCGGCTCCGAGCTCAGTCACCCGTACCTGAGCGTCGAAGATACCGGGCCGGGCATTCCGGAAGCCGCGCACGGACGCGTGTTCGAGAGGTTCTATCGCATCCAGGGCACGCCCGGCGACGGCGCAGGTCTCGGATTGGCGATCGTCAAGGAGGTCGCGCAGAGACACCATGCAGCGCTGCAGGTCGAGTCGCCGGATAACAGCGCGCGTGGAACGCGTATCGTGATCCGGTTTCCGGCCGCCGCAGTGGAAATGGCCTGAGGAAACCGGGCCGCCTGGCCCGACCGGCGTGCTACGCCGCGGTCAGCGCGCCGCTCTGATAATCGCGTATCGCCTGCTCGATCTCTTCGTGCGTGTTCATCACGAACGGACCGTATTGCACGATCGGCTCGAGCAGAGGCCGGCCCGCGAGCAGGATGACGCGTCCACCTTCGGGGCCACCGGTGAGCGTAACGGCATCGCCGTCGGAGAGCACGCCCGCGCTGTGCGTCGGCAGCCGCTTCGTCGCCCCGGTCGGACCGACGTCGACGCTGCCTTCGAACGGATAGACGAACGCGTGGTATCCGGAGTGGATCGGATGAGTGAACGCCGCGCCGGCGGGCAACTCGACGTCGAAGTACAGCGGATCGGTGGAGAGTCCCTGGATCGGGCCCGGCGTCGCGCCGCCGTCGAGCGCAAGCGTGCCCGCGATCACCTTGACGCGGCCGCCGCCGGGCAGAGCGACGACGGGAATCTCGTCGGGCTGGATGTCGCGATAGCCGGCGGGTTTCATCTTCTCCTTCGCCGGCAGGTTGATCCAGAGCTGGAAGCCGCGCATGCGCCCTTGCTCTTGCTGCGGCATCTCGGAATGCACGATGCCGCGGCCGGCGGTCATCCACTGCACGCCGCCGCTTTTCAGGTCTCCGGTGTGGCCGAGATGATCCTCGTGCCGCAGGTGACCGTCGAGCATGTAGGTCACCGTCTCGAAACCGCGGTGCGGATGCGCGGGAAAGCCGGCGATGTAGTCGTCGGGATTCTCGGTGGAGAAGTGGTCGAGCATCAGGAACGGGTCGAGGCGTGCCCAGTCGGATTGCCCGAGGCTGCGCCGCAGCTTCACGCCCGCACCGTCCGAGGTCGGGATCGCCGCGATGGCGCGTTGCAGGGTACGTGTGGTCATGGTCGAGGGTATTTGCGGCCGGTGCGGTCCTGTATCAAGACCCGGCCCGGTGTGCGGCGATCGAGCCCGTAACGCGGGCTCGCGCGGTTACGACAGCTTCGGCGCGACGTAGAGGCGACTGGTGCGCGGCACGCCGGCGAGCAGATATTCCATCTGGTCGGCGAGGATACGGCGGTTGCGCAGGATGAAATGCTCGTGCCGGCTCGGCACGTACGGCACGTACAACAACGGCATGCCGGCGAGTTCAGGCGAGCGGTTGGCCTTCTTGGTGTTGCAGCGCCGGCACGCGGTCACCGAGTTCGTCCACACGTCACGGCCGCCGCGCGACACCGGGATCACATGGTCGCGCGAAAGATCGCGCAACATGAACCGCTGGCCGCAATATCCGCACAGCTGGTGGTCGCGCGCGAACAGCAGCGCGTTGGTGAGCCCCGGCGTGTGGAAATGCCCGCCCGGGATCGTGCCCTTGATGGCGAGAATCGACTTGGTGGCGATGCGCGAGCGGGTGCCGTTGCGCTGCCAGCCGCCGCGAAATTCGCGCACGACCTCGCCCAGCGACCACGCGACAAGCTGCTTGGCGTGGTAGGTGATCGCGTCCTCGAGCGCGACCCACGCCTGCGGCAAGCCTGCCATGTCGACGGTCAATACCAGCGGTTCCACTGCGTCCCTCTCCGGCCTCGTACGGCGAACGATTTCATGCTCATGCTACCGGGGATGAACCCAGGCTGTCCAGAGCGGGCCGATCCGGAGGCTCGCACCGCGGGTCGAAGGGGGGCCGACCACGTTTTCGCCAATGCCAGACGCGACGCCGCCAACATGTACTGCGAAAACGTCGTCGGTCTGCCTTCTTTTCCAGTTCTCTTCAGGCCGATAGAGGCAGTTGATCGAGAGTTGCCCGATGGATCAAGTTGAGGCAATGTTGGCGCCGGTGCCAGGGAAAGGCCAGAAATGAACGACGTTTGCGCGGCACGGATTGGCGTGAATGCGGCACACCAGCTCGGGCGGGAGCGCTGCGCGGGACATACGGTTCACGCCATGCCGCCGTGCCGCTCGAGAGGCGGGCGCGCGCGCTGCGCGCCGGGGCGAGCTACCTGCGCGCGATCGGCGTCACTGAGGACACGCTGCCCAACGTCAAACCGCCGGCCAAACTGCGCCGCCTCACCATCGAGGTGATGCGCCACGCCGGCTCACCGAAAAGGCGATCGCTCATGCAAACGATTCGAGGCATCCGGGTCTGGATCGTCGCGTTGGCGCTCGCGTGCGCCGCGGCGTCGATCCGGGCGCAACCGGTGACGGTTATCGAGTACTACAACCCCGCACTCGATCACTACTTCATCACCTCGTTGCAGCCCGACATCGATGCCCTCGACTCGGGCCATTTCTTCGGCTGGTCGCGCACCGGGTTGACGTTCCGGGCGTTCGCCGACGCGGCGAGCGGCGGACTCGGGGTGAATCCGGTGTGCCGATTCTACATCCCGCCGCCGGCGGACTCGCATTTCTTTTCCGCGATACTGGCCGAGTGCGCGGCGGTGCTGGCGAAGATCCCGACCGATCCGAACTATAGCGGCTTCGTCTACGAGACGCCGAACGCGTTCTACATTGCGGTGCCCGACACGATGACCGGCGCCTGCCCGGCGGGAACGATCCCCGTCTACCGGCTGTGGAACCAGCGCGCCGATTCCAACCATCGCTACACCGCCGATCCGGCGACCAAGGCGCTGATGCTCGCCAAAGGCTACGTCGCGGAAGGGTACGGTCCCGATGCCGTGATCATGTGCACGCGAAGCGCGGCAGAGAGTGACACGACCGCGCGCATCACCGGCTTCTCGCCATTAGCGCCCGGCTGCGACGGCGTGGTTCCGACCGGCGCGCTGTTCCGGGGTGCCGAAGTCGAGCCGATGCTCGCGCGCGATCCCACCGATTCCAACCATCTGATCGGCGTCTGGCAGCAGGACCGCTGGTCCGACGGCGGCGCGGCGGGCCTGCTGACGGGCGTCTCGTTCGACGGGGGCCGCACATGGTCGCGTACACAAGCCGCGTTCACGCGCTGCACCGGCGGCAACGCGGCCAACGGCGGCGACTATCCGCGCGCCAGCGACCCGTGGGTCAGCATCGCCTCCGACGGCGCGGCGTATCAGGTCGGCATCGCCTTCGGCGGCGGATTGTTCCAACCGAATTCGTTCGGTGCGGTGGTCGTGAGCCGCTCGGCGGACGGCGGCCGCACCTGGGGTCCGGCGACGACGCTGATTCGCGACGGCAGCACCGCGTTCAACGACAAGGAATCGATCACCGCCGATCCGACCAACGCCAACTTCGTCTACGCGACGTGGGAGCGCTTCGTAGGCAGCGAGAACGGCCCCGGCCCGACGTGGTTTGCGCGCACGACCAACGCCGGCGCGACCTGGGAACCCGCGCGGCAGATCTACGGCCCCGGCGGGAACGACTCGACGCTCAACAATCAGATCGTCGTGCTTCCCGACGGCACGTTGGTGCTCTTTTTCTCGGAGTTTGGCACCATCGGCAACGTCACGACGGTGTTCCTGCGGGTGATCCGTTCGCAGGACAAGGGCACGACCTGGTCGGCGCCGATCACGATCGCCCAGTCCCAATCGAGGGGCGCAAGAGTCCCCGAGACCGGGACGCCGATTCGCGACGGCGCGAACCTCGGATCGATCGCGGTCAGCAAGACCGGGACCCTGGTCGTCGCCTGGCAGGACGCGCGCTTCTCCGGCGGCGCGCGCGACGGCATCGCGTTCTCGCGCTCTGCGGACGGCGGCGTGACCTGGAGCCCGCCGGTGCAGATCAACAACGATCCGGGTGTGCAGGCGATCCTGCCCACGATCGCGATTCGCGACGACGCGCTGATCGGCGTGACGTATTACGACTTCCGCAGCCATGTCCCTGGCGCGCCGACGCTTGCCACCGACTACTGGCTCGCGACGTCGATCGACGGCACGACCTGGAACGAGAGCCACGTGACCGGGCCCTTCGATTTCACGACCGCTCCGTTCGCGCAAGGCCTGTTCCTCGGCGACTACCAGGCGCTGACCTCCGTCGGCAGCACGTTCGTCCCGTTCTACGTGGCGCCCAATGCCGCGAGCCCGACCAATCTCACCGACGTGTTCGCGACGCTGCTCACGACTTCGGTCGTCACACCGTCCGCGGAAGCCGCCAAGGAAGCCGCGATCGTGCGCACCACGCGCGCCACCGCGGCGCCGCCGTTACGGATGACGCCCGAACTGGAGCAGGTCTTGAGCGACTCGGCACAACGGACGCTGCAGCGACGCTTCCAGAGACAGTCTGCGCCCCCTCCGATAGCGCCTTAAACGACCCGGCGCAAGCCCTTGGGCTCAGGCACCACGGACCGGGTCCACGCCGACCCGCGCATCCAGGCCGGGATCTCGGCTTCGCCCAACGGACGGCTGAGCCAGTAGCCCTGCACCATGTCGCAGCCCAGCGCGCGCAGCTGCTCGAGGGTTGCTTCGTCCTCGACGCCTTCGGCGACGACGGCCAGGCCCATGTTATGCGCGAGGTCGATCGTCGAGCGGACGATGACCGCGTCGCTCGGATCGCGCGCCATGCCCATCACGAAGGTCTTGTCGATCTTGAGCTCGTGTACCGGGAGATGGCGGAGGTACGAGAGCGACGAGTAGCCGGTGCCGTAATCGTCGATCGCGAGTCTGCAGCCGAGCGCATTCAGCCGTTTCATGTTCTCGATCGCGTGCGCGGGATCGTCCAGGATCGCGCTCTCGGTGATCTCGAGCGTGAACCAGCGCGCGGCGCAGAAACTTTGGTCGAGCATCGCGTGGAAGCGCTCGGGCAGTTCCGGATCCATCAGGTCGCGCGCCGACAGGTTGACCGACACGTTCATCAGCAAGCCTTCGGCGCGCCACGCGGCGCATTGCTTGACGGCGTGCGCGAGAACCCACTGCGTGATCGCGCGGATGTAGCCGGTCTGCTCCGCGAACGGGATGAACTCGAGCGGCGGAACCATGCCGCGCAACGGGTGCCGCCAGCGCACGAGCGCCTCGACGAAATTCTCGTTGGAGCTGCTGAGTGGCACCTTGGGCTGGAAGAGCAGAGTCAGCTCGTCGTTATCGACCGCCTGCCGCAGGTCGCTCATCAGCGACAACCGCTCGCCGCTGTGCTGGTCGTAGCGATCGTCCCACACGACGATGCCGAGGTTCTTGCGTTTGGCCGCGTACATCGCGATGTCCGCGCGGCGCAGCAGCGTCGCGCTTTCGCTGCCGTGATCGGGAAACGCGGCCATGCCGATGCTCGCGCGCACGTCCACCAGATGCCCGTCGAGCGTCATCGGCGCCTCGAACACCTGCACGATCTCGCGGGCGACGTACTCCGCGTCCACGGCCGTCGAGCCGGGGAGAAGGATCGCGAACTCGTCGCCGCCCAACCGTGCGACCGTGTCCGCGGACCCCCGGACGACGCTTTGCAGGCGCGCTGCGACCTCGCACAGCAGCATGTCGCCGATCGGATGCCCGAGCGAATCGTTGACGTCCTTGAACTGGTCGAGATCCATGAGCAGCACCGCGACCGGCGTGCGCATCCGCGCGCCCGACGCGAGCGCCTGGTCGAGGCGCTCGGAGTACAGCGCGCGATTCGGCAGCGCGGTCAGCGTGTCGCGATAGGCGAGATCCATGATCCGCGATTCGCGCGCGATCAGGCCCTGCTGCATAGTTCGGAACGCGTTGGCGAGCGCGCCGATCTCGTCGGGGCGCTGTGCGGCGGGAACGGTCGAATAATTGCCGGCCGCGATGCGGCGCGCGACCCGCGCCAGCTCGCGCACCGGGCGCACGATACCGCGCGCGATCATCAGGCTGGCGACGATCGAGACCACGACCGCGAGCACCGAGATCAGCGCGAGCTGGCGTTGCAAGCGGCGGAAGGGCTCGAGCGCCGAGGACAGCGGCTGCCGCAGCACGGCGATGACCGACTCGCCGGCGCGCGAGGGCAGCGACTGCACGCGCGTCACCGACGCGTCGCCGTAGAGCGCGTTGCCGGCATCGTCGGTCGCCGCGAAGCGATTCGCTGCGAGATCCCGCAACAGGGTGGCGCGATCGGCTTCGAGCAGCGTGCTCGCCTGCAGCCGCCACGCGCCGTTCCCCTTCCGGCTCAGGAAGGAAACGTCCAGATCGGTGAGGCGGTTCAGGTCGCCCGCCATGGCGTCGTCGACATTGACGCCGACGGCGACCCACGCCATCGGCAGCGGCGCCAGCACCGGCACCAGGACGAGTTCGTAGACGCGGTCGCGGAGCAGCACCATCGCCGTCGCCTGGTGCGAGGTCTCGGCAGTGGCGAGCAGCGCGGGAAACGCAAACGTGTCCCCGGACGAGGCATCGAGCGTGTCGGCGAGAACGCGCTGGTCGAGCCCGACCAGCATCATCAGGTCGGCGTCGATGCGCTTGCCCTGGTTCGCGAGCGCCGATCGGATCGTGTCGGAGTCTCCGGTCGCGATCGCGCTCCGGAATGCGTAGTCGGCGGCCAAAAGGCGTGCGCCCTGAACCAGGCGCTGTGTGTCGTGCTCGATCAGCAGGTCGACGATCCGCGCGCCGCCGACCAGCTCGTCGCCGACGGTCTTCCGCGCCGCGGCGACGCCGACCGTATTGATGAGCACGAATCCGCCCACCTGCACCGCGAGCATCAGCAGCAGGAAGAGGGCGAGAATGCGGGTCTGGAGACTGCGTGTCGGCATGGGAAGTGGGAAGCGATCGTTACGCCCGTGCGTCCGCGGCGATGCGGCCGATTACAGTGACATCCGTGGAATGGAAACGCTCCGGCGCCGGTAAACCTTCCGATAAGGCCATGGCTGCGCCAGCGGATGGGCGGTGCGGCGACGACGCCGATCTGACGGCCGCCGCGTGACGCGGATCGGCAGATTCACCGCGCGACGCGTGTCCGCCTGTCGACGGCAGAAGGACCGCGACCGTAGCCCGCGCGCGAGGCGCGCCGCACATCGCGCATGAATGTCCTGAAAACTCAATGATTTGGAGCATCGCTCGCATCCCCCACCCTAGCCGCCGTCGCGGGTCTTGGTCCGCTTCGGGGCGTGTCGGTGGTAGGTAAGCAAGTTCCTTGCCGGCGTGTTGTAGACTCCCGTCCAGACCTTCGCCACAGGCCCATGCCGCCCTCGTCGAATCGGCACGTCCGCGTGCGCGTCTGCCGCGCGGCATGCGCGCTGATCGTGGCTTGCGGAAGCAGCGCGGCGACTGCCGCCTGGCAGTTCGACGTCGATGCGGGTTTTCTCTACGACAGCAATCTCACCCGCGCCTATGCACCGGCAGATATCCGCGCCGACGGTGCGTTCACGCTCGATGGCGCGGCCGGATCGTTCTGGGCGCTCTCCGGCGCCGATGGCCTTACCTTGACTGCCGACGCCCGGACCGAGGCTTATCACCGCTTTCACGGACTCAATCTCTTCGGCATCGGTGCCAGCGCCGCGTTCAAGCACAAGTTCGGGCTCGGCTACGCCGCGCCGTGGATCGCGCTGACCGTCTCCGGGGCGCACGACGACTATCGCGGCGACATCCGCGACAGCAATCGGCTCGAAGTGCGTGCGGAACTCGGCCAGCGCTTCACCACGGACTTCGACGCCGCGGTCGGCGCCAGCTACGAGCGGCGCTACGCCAGAAACGACGAGCCGGTCGTGCCGGGCATCTCCGGCAAGGTGTTCGACCTCCGGGGCGAGAGCGTCTACGCGCGGGCGGGCTACGCGATCACCGATCGGCTGCAGCTCGGCGCCGAGCTCTCCGTGCGCCGCGGCGACGTGGTCGCGACCACGCGCCGCGACTTCGAGATCTTCGTGGTCTCGGATGCGATCGCCGCCGATCCGACGTTTGGCCCCGACTTCTTCGCCTACCGCTTGCGCGGAACGACCGACACCGCCAAGGTCTCGGCGAGCTGGGCGCTCGATGACCGGTCGTCGCTCAACTTCATCTACGCCGATGAGCACACCGACGCCGCGGGCGGCGTCACCTACCGCAGCCACAGCGCGAATCTGGTGTTCGCCTGGCGCTATTGAAGGAGCATGGTTCGATGCGGATTCTTCTGCTTTCCGCCACGTTGGCGCTCGCGGTAGGTGCGGCGCACTCCCAGACCGCCGAGATCGCGGCCACGGTGACCGACGATCAGGGCCGGCCAGTCGAGGACGCGGTCGTCGTCGCGGTGCCGACCGACGCCGTCGCGCGTGCGCCGGCGCGCCCGCGCGACGGCGTCGTCGATCAGATCGGCCAGGAATTCACGCCGAAGGTGGCCGCGATCCTCGTCGGCACGCCGGTGCGGTTCCCGAATCACGACAACGTGCGCCACCAAGTGTACTCGTTCT
>JBGPYP010000190.1:0-5146 GCA_041493285.1 Casimicrobiaceae bacterium | reverse complement strand
TGCTGGTCGAGCGCGAAGGCGACGTGGTGTGGCGCGACGAGATCCTCGAGAAAGTCTGGGGCGACGACGTGCTGCCTTCGTCGCGCACGATCGACAACTTCATCGCGCGCCTGCGCAAGCGCTTCGAGCCCGACCCCGAGCGGCCGCGCTTCTTTCTCACGGTACGCGGCGTCGGCTACCGGTTCGTCGCCGCGGGCGAGGAAAGCGGGTCATGAACGACCGGCTGCTGCGTGCGTTGCGGAGTGAGCCAACAGATCGGCGACCGGTGTGGGTGATGCGCCAGGCCGGCCGCTACCTGCCCGAATACCGGGCACTCCGCGAGCGCCACAGCTTCGAAGAGCTTTCGGGGAGCGCAACACTGGCGGCCGAAGTGACGCTGCAGCCGCTGGCGCGCTTTGCACTCGACGGGGCGATCATCTTCGCCGACCTGATGAGTCCCATCGGCGCACTCGGCCTGTCCGTGCGATTCGATCCCGGCCCGGTGCTGGCGAAACCTGTGCGCACCGCCGCCGATGTCGACGCACTCGCCGATCCCGCGCCGGGGACGATCGCGCCAGAAGTGATCGAGGCCCTCGGGCTCGTCAAGCGAGAACTGGGCGGCCGGGCCGCGCTGCTGGGTTTCGCGGGTGCACCATGGTCGCTCGCGGCATACCTCGTTCAGGGACGGGGAACCCCCGGCTTCCCCGCGCTCCGCGCGCTCGCGGCGCGCGACGAAGGGCTCCTCTCGGCGCTACTCGAGAAGCTCACCACGCTGGCTGTGCAGTATGTCACGGCGCAGGTCGAAGCGGGCGCCGACGCGGTGCAACTCTTCGACACCTGGGGCGGCGTGTTGTCGCTCGCCGACTGGACGCGCCTGGTGCGGCCCCATCTCGTGCGCTTCTTCGAGGCGACGCGGTCGCTCGGCGTGCCGCGGATCATGTTCGTCCAGGACGCGTCGCACCTGGTGGACGCGTATGCGGCGCTCTCCTCCGAGGCGCTCGCGGTGGACTGGCGAGAGGATCTCGCCGCCCTTCGGGCTCGCCTGCCGGCGGCGAAAGCGCTGCAGGGCAACCTGGATCCCGCGGTGCTGCTCGCCGGTCCCGAGCCCACGCGCCTCGCCGTGCGCGCGCTGCTCGCACGCATGCCGCGGCGCGGGCACATTGTGAATCTGGGCCACGGCATCATGCCGGAGACTCCCATCGACAGCGTGCACGCTCTCATCGCGGCCGTGCACGAAGAGAGATCTTCATGAGCATGCCGGATCCCGTCCTCGATTCGGGCGCGAATGCCCGCCCGGTGGGGCGCGAAGTGACGGCGGAGCTGCTGGCGCGCCACGACCGTCCGGGTCCGCGGTATACCAGCTACCCGACGGCGATCGAGTTCCACGAAGGCGTCGGCACTGACGACTACCTCACCCGCCTGGCCGCGGCGGACCAGCTCGGTGACGCCCCGCTCTCGCTGTACATGCACCTGCCGTTCTGCGAAGAGCGGTGTCTCTTCTGCGGCTGCCACGTGATCGTCACCAAGCACCGGGAGGCGACAGAGCCGTACCTGGAACTGGTCAAGCGCGAGGTCGAGCTGCTCGCCGAGCGGCTCCCCAACCGGCGCCGGTTCGCGCAGCTCCATTTTGGCGGAGGGACGCCAACATATTTCTCACCCGCGCAGCTCACCGACCTGCTCGGCCATACGCTGCGGCATTTCCGCCCGGCGGCTGGCGCGGAGCTCGCCCTGGAAGCCGATCCGCGCGTCACCAGCGCGGCCCACATCGACGCTCTGGCGGACCTGGGATTCAACCGGATCTCCTTCGGCGTGCAGGATCTGACGCCGGTGGTGCAGGAGGCGATCAACCGTGTCCAGTCGCTCGAGCAGACGGCCGAGCTGGTAGAACACGCCCGTCGCCGCGGCTTTCGCGGCATCAACGTGGACCTCATCTACGGGCTGCCGCTGCAGACGCCGGAAAGCTTTGAGCGCACGGTGGACTCGGTGGTCGGCCTCGGCATCGACCGCGCCGCCGTCTACTCGTTCGCGTTCGTTCCGTGGGTGCGCGGACATCAGAAGAAGATCGAGAAAGACCAGCTCCCGGATGCGCGCACGAAGCTCGCGCTGTTCGCCATCGCGCGTGAGCGCTTCCTCCGCGCCGGGTACGAGCCGATCGGGATGGACCACTTCGCGCTGCCCGACGACGAGCTCGCGCGGGCGAAGCACGAAGGACGGCTGCGGCGGAATTTCCAGGGATACGCCGTCATTCCCGGCGACGACGTACTCGGGATCGGCATCTCGGCGATCGGCGACGTGCGGGGCGCCTACGTGCAGAACGAGAAGAAACTGTCGACGTACGAGGAACGCATCCGCGCCGGCCAGCTCCCAGTGATGCGCGGCGTGGCGCGCACGGCCGACGACGACGTCCGGCGGACGGTGATTCACGAACTGATGTGCAACTTCCGTGTCGATACCGCCGATATCTCGCGGCGCTTCGGCCTCGACTTCGGGACGTACTTCGCGGACGACCTCGCGCTGCTGGCCGCGTCCGAGCGCGAAGGACTGGTGACGATCGGCGACGGCCGCATCGAGGCGACGCCGGTGGGCGAACTGTTCGTGCGCAACCTCGCGATGTGCTTCGACCGGTATCAGCGCGAAAGGCACGACGCCGAGTCACGGCCCGTCTTCAGCCGCACGGTGTGACGGTGCGGCGCCTCGTCGTGGTCGGCGGCGGGATCTCCGGACTTGCGGCGGCATGGGCCGCGCGCCAGGCGGCCTCCCGCGTAGAGGGCGGCCTCGAGGTGCTCGTGCTCGAGCGCGGCGGCGCCGTCGGTGGCAAGGCGAGCAGCATCGCGCGCGACGGATGGCTCGTGGAGGGAGGTCCGTCCGGCTTTCTGGGCGGACGCCCCGAGATGGAACGCCTCATCGATGGGATCGGCCTCGCGAGCGAGCGGGCACCAGCGCACCGCACGTCAGCGCGGCGTTTTCTTTTTCGCGCCGGGCGCATACGGCAGGTGGATCCGAACCCCGTCAGCCTGCTGCGCCAAGGCATCCTCGGTCCGCGAGGCACACTGCGCATGCTGGCGGAGCCGTTCATCGCGGCGCGGCGCGACGGCGCGGACGAATCTGTATGGGCCTTCGCGGCGCGGCGCCTCGGTGCCGAGGTCGCCGACCGGATGATCATGCCGATGGCGCTCGGCATCTTCGCGGGCGACGCGCGACGCCTCTCGCTGGCGGCGGCCTTTCCGCGGATGGCGGCGCTCGAACGGGAGCACGGATCGTTGATTCGCGGGATGATCGCCCGGCGCGGACGCACGAGCTCGGGTGCGCTCACCTCATTCCGGGGTGGGATGCAACAGTTGCCACGCGCGCTCGCCGAGCGTGGCGGATTCGCCGTCCGGTGCGGCGCGGAGGTGCGGGCGCTCTCGCGCACGACCGACGGATGGAGCATCGCGGTAGATGGGGATGCGGAGGCGATTCCGGCGGATGCGGTCATCCTCGCCGGCGAGCCGTGGGCGATGGCGCCGCTGGTGCAGCCGCACGACGCGCCGCTGGCGGCGGAGCTGACGGCGATTTGGTGTCCGCCCGTTGCCGTAGTTGCGCTCGGGTTCGGACCGGCGGCGGCGGCCAAGGTTCCCGTCGGCTTCGGCGTGCTGATCGCCCGCGGCGAAGGGTTTCGGATGCTCGGCAATCTCTGGGAGACGCAGCTTTATGACGGGCGAGGCCCCGCCGGGCACGTGCTGGTGCGCGCGATGTTCGGCGGGGCGGTGGATCCCGAGGCCGGCGCGCTGTCGGAGGTCGAGCTCGCCGCCCTCGCGCGCGCGGAGACCGCGCGGCTCTACGGCATGACGGACGCGCCGGTATTCGAGCATGTCGTGCGCGTGCCGCGCGCGATCCCGCAGTATGATATCGGACACTCCGCGCGCGTGACGCGCATCGCCGATGCGATCGAGGCGCTGCCCGGGCTGAGCATGACGGGTAACGGACTGCGTGGCGTCGCTTTCGCGGACGCCGCCAGCGACGGCGTGCGCGTCGGCGACGCGGCGGTGCATCAACTGGCCGCGCGCGGGGGGCTGGCACCCGCGAGTGCCGCCAGGTAGCGCACGTCCACGTTCAATGTCGATGTCTGCACCCACCGGGGGAGGCGCAATGGACGAATTCGCGAGAGCCAGCGACGAGCTGATGCAGGAGCACCGGATCATCGAGCGCGTACTCGACGCGCTCGAGACCGCGACCGTGCATCTCGAGAACGGTCATCCGGTGCGAACGGAGTTCTTCCTCGAAGCCGCTGATTTCATCGCCGGCTTCGCGGATGGATGCCATCACAAGAAGGAAGAAGGCGTGCTCTTCGGAGCGATGGTCGAGAGTGGCATCCCCCGGTCCGGCGGACCTCTCGACATGTTCCTCGACGAGCACGTGCAGGGACGCGCTTTCACGCGCGGCATGCGCGATGCCGCGCGCCAGCTCCAGGAGGGCGACGCCGGTGCGCGCGTGGCGCTCATCTCCAACGCGCGACGATACGTCGCATTGTTGCGAGATCACATCGTCAAGGAAGATGAAATGCTCTTTCCGATGGCGGACGAAATCTTCTCCGCCGAGCAGCAGCGTAGCGTGTTACGGGAGTTCGAGCGTGTCGAGCGCGAGGACGTGGGGCCGATGGCCCACGAAAAATTCCATGCGCTCGCCGAAAGACTCGAGCGCGAAGCGGCGGCGATGACGCCCTAGTCCGGGACCAGCACCGCGCGCTTGACGAGCTTGCCGTGGTGCGCCCGATCGAACACGTCGTTGATCTCGGCGAGCGCGTGTCGCTCGACGAATGGCCGCACGGCAATGCGCCCGTCGCCGATCCACTGCAGGAGCTCCGGATAAACCAGCGGGTCGGCGCCCCAGTTTCCCTGCGCGACGGCGTCGAACGCCATCAGATTCGAGAGGCAAATCTCGATCTTGCCCGTCGCGTAGCCAACCACCGACAGTGTCGCCCCGTAGCCAATGAGCGCGTAGGCGAGCTCCTGTCCCGCGCGCGTGCCCGACGTCTCGAAGATCTTCCACAGGAACTGGCTCGCTCCCAGCTCGTCGGCCAGACGTTTGACCTGCTTTCGCGCGTCCTGCGCCGCCACGTCTTTGACGTTGAGCGTGGCGTGTGCGCCGGCCCCGCGCGCTTGCGCAAGCTTGGCGTCGTCAACGTCGA
>JBGPYP010000298.1:0-3378 GCA_041493285.1 Casimicrobiaceae bacterium | reverse complement strand
CGACGAGACCTGTGTGATTCGCATCGCGCGCTCGGAGATGGGGCAAGGGACGGAAACCGGCTTGGCCCAGCTGGTGGCCGAGGAGCTCGAGTGCAACTGGAAGAATATAACCGCGGAGTTCGTTACCCCCGGCCAGAACCTTGCGCGCAAGCGCGTCTGGGGTGAGATGAGCACGGGCGGCAGCCGCGGCATCCGCACTTCGGAAGATTATGTCCGCCGCGGCGGCGCCGCGGCGCGGATCATGCTCCTGCAGGCGGCGGCCGACGCGTGGAAGGTGCCGGTCGGCGAGCTGACTGTCGCCGACGGCGTCATCACCCACACAATCACGAACCGGAAGACGACCTACGGCAAGGTGGCTGCGGCGGCCGCGAAGCTCACGCCACCGAACCCGAAGAGCATCAGACTCAAGGACCCGAAGGACTGGAAGATCGCCGGCAAGCCGGTGAAGCGGCTCGACACCGCGGAGAAGCTCAACGGCAGCCTGGTCTACGCGATCGACATCAAGCTTCCCGGAATGCTGTGCGCCGCGATCAAGGATTGCCCGGTGTTCGGCGGCAAGCTCGTCAGCTACGACGATTCCAAAATTGCCGGCCGGCCCGGGGTCCGTAACGTCGTGAGAGTCAACGACTCGACGGTCGCCGTGATCGCCGACACGTGGTGGCATGCCAAGACCGCGCTCGACGCACTGCCCATCGTCTGGAACGAGGGGGCCGGCGCGCAGCAGTCGAGCGCGACCATCGCCGAGCGCCTCCAGGACGGCCTCACGGCGGACGCCGCATTCGCGTCGCGCAACGAAGGCGATGCGCGCAAGGCGATCGACGGCGCCGCGAAGAAGATCGAGGCTGTCTACAGCACACCGTTCCTGGCGCACTCGACCATGGAGCCGATGAACTGCACCGCCAAGGTTTCGGCGGACCGGGCCGAAGTGTGGGTGCCGACCCAGAATGGAGAGGCTTCGCTGGCCGCCCTGTCCGAAACATCCGGCCTGCCATTGGATAAGTGCGAGGTCTACAAGACGACTCTCGGCGGCGGCTTCGGCCGGCGCGGCGGCACGCAGGATTTCGTGCGCCACGCCACCGCCATCGCCAAGCAGATGCCGGGCGTGCCGGTGAAGCTGATATGGAGCCGCGAAGAGGACATGACGCACGACTTCTACCGGCCGGTTTCGCAATGCCGCATGACCGCCGGGCTCGACGAAAGCGGCAAGCTCGTCGGGTTGCACGTGCGCGTGTCCGGCCCGTCGATCTCGGGCTACCTCACGCCGTCGGTCGTGATCGACGGCAAGGACGACCGGCAGCTCCAGGGCTACTGGGCCAAGCCCGGCGACGCGCAGCTCGGCTATACCGTGCCGAACCTGCTCGTCGAATACGCACTGCGTGCCACGCACGTGCCGGTCGGGCCGTGGCGCGGAGTCAACGTCAACCAGAACGCGGTGTACATGGAATGCTTCTTGGACGAGGCGGCGCGCGCCGCCGGCACCGATCCGCTCGACTTCCGCCGCGCGTTGATGCGCGAATTCCCGAAGCATCTGGCAGTGCTGAACGCCGCGGCGGAGAAGGCTGATTGGGGCAAGCCGCTGCCCGCCGGCGTGCACCGTGGCATCGCGCAGTTCATGGGCTACGGCAGCTACTCGGCGGCGGTGGCCGAGGTGTCAGTCAGCGCCGAGGGCAAGCTCAAAGTGCATCGGATCGTGCTCGCGCTCAACTGCGGGCACGCGGTCAACCCGCAACAGATCGCGGCCCAGATCGAAGGTTCGGTCGCCTTCGGGTTAACCGCGACGCTCTACGGGGAGATGACGGTCGAGAACGGACGGATGGTGCAGAAAAACTTCGACACCTACCAGATCATGCGACTGGCCGAGATGCCCAAGGTCGAATCCGTGATCGTGCCGACGTACGACTTCTGGGGCGGCGTGGGCGAGCCGACGATCGGCGTGGTCGCGCCCGCAGTGCTGAACGCGATCCACGCTGCAACCGGCAAACCGGTGCGCAGCCTGCCGCTCAAGAACGTGAAGCTGTTGAACGTGTAGCCCGGGATGCCCCGGACGTGATCGGGGGGAATCCCGGGAGCCGCGCTCACGTCACACCGACCGTCTCCTGCGCTACGGAGTCTTCCGCCGCGAAACCTTGGGCAGGAGGCCCTTCTCCTCGACGATCGCGCGCGCTATCTTGCGCCGCTCGTCCTTCGACAACCGGCCCGCGGTGGTGGTGAGCCTGTTGGTGGTCTCCTCGAAGACGCGCACGGCATTCCGGGCCTGAGCCTCGGCGGTCGCGGTACGCATTTTCGCGGGCAGACCGAGCGCCTTGCGGATCTTTCGGTGGCGCGACTTGGTGCGGATCGTGGCGATCGCGATGACGACGACAAAGAGGAGCACGAACAGCGTCAGCGAGACTGTGGCGGGATTCATTGCAGGCGGAATGTGCGGCTGCGGACGATGCGGGGCATTGTTGCACGCCTTGCGCCGGCTCGGAGGCGAATTTCCGACGACACCCGGCCGCCACCCGACGAAAGTCGTCCCTGACCCTACATCCGTCCGGCTGTGGTCTTCAGCTCACGCACTTGGCTCGCGAGGCCATCGAGCGCGCCCGCGAGCGCCGTTTCGACCGCTTGCACGGCACCGACGCCGTTCGCGATCGGGACGGTCTGCGCGACCCGGAGCTGGTCCGAACCGACCCAGACTTCGATGTACGCGACGCCGCTTTCGTCGGCGCGCCCGCGATTCAGCATCGCGATAATACCGTACGCGACCACCAGCCCGGCGATGATGGCGCCAGCGGGCGTCCCCGACGGCACCGAGATTGTGGTTCCCGTCGACGTGGGCAGCGATCGCGGCGAGATTAGGAAGCCGATGTCGAGACGCCGCAACTCGATGGGCCGGCCGCGATGCGAGTCGGGCAACGATTCGGACATGCGCGACGCGATCAGCTCGACCGGGCTCGGCCGCAGCGTGTCGTCGCCGAGGAACTTGAACGTGGAGCCTTGGCCTTCCTCGCGGTATTCGCGCGCCTGCGTCGGGCGTGTGTCGAAGATCTGCACCGCGTTGGCGCTGGGCTTCAGCGATGAGAATTGAATCTGCGTCGGGACGATGACGGTCGCGCAACCCGAGAGCGCGACGATGAGAAGGCCGGCGACGGAGCACGCGAGCGAATCTCCGCCATCGCGGTCGACGACGGGCGGCAGCGCAAGCATGCGCGAGAGTGTACCCGACCTGACGGTGGGTCAAGCGGGCTCGCACCCGGCCCAGGTGCGCGAGCGGTTGAGCCGGACAAAGCAACGCGGTTACACTGCACGCCGCAATGACATTGCAGCCGGCCATCGGTGGCACCCGGGCCATCGGCGCCACCCGCAAACCATGAAACCCGATCAGCCCGGCATTCG
>JBGPYP010000293.1:0-3443 GCA_041493285.1 Casimicrobiaceae bacterium | reverse complement strand
TCATGTCGGTCGTCGTCTGGCGCAGGCGGTTCGACAGGAATCGCGCCAGCGCCCGGTAGAACTTGCTCGCGATCGGCGGCGACCCGTCGAGCAGCGACCGGATCCGGGCGTAATCGAAGCGGAAGATCGACGTGGGTTCCAGCGTCTCGGCGCTCGCCGAGCGCTTCGCGCCGTCCATCAGCGCCATCTCGCCGAAGTGTGATCCCGAAGCGAGCGTCGCCACGTCGATGCGCTCGCCGCTGGGGGAAACCGTGGTGATCCGCACCGAACCTTCCTTGATCAGATACAGCGCGGTCGCCTCGTCGCCGCCGCCGAAGATCTGGAACCCGGCCTGCAGGCTCATCGGCTCGGCGATCTTCGCCAGCCGGCCGCGTTCGTCAGCGCCGAGGTCGGAGAAAAGGTATACGCCCTTCAGCAAGGTATCGCTAATCATTGCGTTCGAGTCTCTGCCTGGTGGGTTGCGGGTGCGACGCGAATGCGCCGCGGATCGCATCCCGAAACGGCCCGGTGCGGCGCCGCGCGGTCGTGGCGCCGCCGGGATCCGGGGACGATCGTGACGGAGTGTAGTGCCTGCGCGAGGTTTCGACAATCGGCCCGGAGCGCGCGGGCCGGCGATGAAGACCGGCGCCCGCTCGATGGCGGCGCTCCGGGCGCTTGCCACGTCCGGGCCTCGCCGCTACGCTGGGCCCATGCTCTCCGTCCATGGCCTGACCAAACGCTATGGCGGGCCCCGGCCGCGGATCGTCTTCACTGACGTCGAGCTGGAGCTCGAGGCCGGCGATTACGTTGCGGTGATGGGCGAGTCGGGCATCGGCAAGTCGACGCTGCTCAATCTCGTCGCGGGCCTCGATCGCGCCGACTCGGGCTCGATCAAGCTCGGCGACATCGAGCTCACGACGCTCGACGACGACGCGCTCACGCTTCTGCGCCGCGCGCAAATGGGCTTCGTGTTCCAGGCGTTCCACATCCTGCCCTACCTCGACATCGCCCAGAACGTCGCCTTGCCGCTGTCGCTGCTCGGCGTCGCCGACGACGACTCCGCGCCTCGCGTGGCGGCGATGCTCGCAGCCGTCGGTCTCGCCGAGCGCTCGGCAAGTCCACCGCGCGAGCTTTCCGGAGGCGAGTTGCAGCGCGTTGCAATCGCCCGCGCATTGGTCCATGGTCCGCGTCTGGTGCTGGCCGACGAGCCCACCGGCAACCTCGATCCCGAAACCGCGGGCCAGGTTCTCCGCTTGCTGCGCCAACAGGTCAAGGCGAACGGCGCGGCGGGCATTCTGGTGACGCATTCGCGCCTGGCGGCCGAAACCTGCGACCGTACGCTGCTCCTGACCGCGCGGGGCTTGCGCCAGGTCGACCCTTGATGCATTCGGCAACGATGGCAGCGACCAGGGTCATTTTGGCCGGCGCGCTCGCGCAGAACAAGACGCGCAGCATGTTGTCGGTGCTCGCGATCGCGCTCGGGGTTGCGCTCGGCTACGCGGTCCAGCTCATTACCCAGTCGGCGCAAAACGAGCTGGCGCTCGGCGTCCGGACGCTTTCCGGCGAGGCCGATCTGCAAGTTCGCGGGCCGCGGAGCGGTTTCGACGAACGCCTGTATCCCGAGCTGGCGCGGCTGCCGGAGGTGGCGGTGGCGAGCCCGGTCGTGGAGATCGACGCGAAGCTCGCCGACCACGAGGACGTGCTGAAGATCATCGGTATCGACGCCTTCCGCGCGGCCGCGATCCAGCCCGGATTGATCGCGGAGGCTGGCGACCGCCTCGATCTTCTGCGCCCGGACGCGCTGTTCCTCTCTCCCGCCGCGGCGCACTGGCTCGATCTTGCTGCCGGCGGAGTCATAAGCTTCCAAGTTGCGCTGCGCGACGCGACGCTCGCCGTTGCGGGGCTCGTTCCGGCCGGAGAGCAACAGCGTTTCGCAGTGATGGACATCGCCGGCGCGCAATCTAACTTCGATCGGCTGGGCCTGATCACGCGCGTCGATCTGCGCGTGCAGCCCGGTGTCGATCTTGCCGCGTTTCGCGATCGGCTCCAGCAGCGCCTGCCGGCCGGCGTTGTCGTCGACCGTCCCGAGGCGAGCCTCGCGGCCAGCGCGAGCGTAACGCGGTCCTACCGCGTCAATCTGAACGTTCTCGCGCTCGTGGCGTTGTTCACCGGAGGCTTGCTCGTCTTCTCGACCCAGGCGCTGGCGGTAGTCCGGCGGCGCGCGCACTTCGCACTGCTGCGGGTGCTCGGCGTGACGCGCCGGCGGCTGGTGGCCTCGCTTCTCGCTGAGGGTGCGTTGATCGGCACGGCCGGCAGCGCGCTCGGGCTCGGCGCCGGGTTCGCGCTGGCCGAGGGCGCAGTCCGGGTCATCGGCCCCGATCTCGGTTCCGGCTACTTTCGCGGCGTTGCGCCGACGCTCGTTCCTGCTCCGCTCGCCTTGGCGCTGTGCTTCGGCCTCGGCGTCGCGGCGGCGCTGCTGGGGAGCTTGGTGCCGGCGCTCGAAGCGGCGCGCGCGTCTCCCGCCCAGGCACTCAAGGCGGGCGACGAAGAGCGCGCGTTCGCCCGGTTGCGCCCGATCTGGCCCGGCGCGGCTGCCATCGGGATCGGCGCCATCGCCTCGCTCCTGCCCCCGGTGGCCGGACTACCGCTGTTCGGTTACCTCGCGATCGCGCTCCTGCTCATCGGCACCCTGATGCTCATGCCGAGAATCGCCGCGACTATCCTCGCGGTCGTTCCCTTGCCGCGCGACGCGGCGTCCCGGCTTGCGCTCTTGCAGCTGCGCGGCGCTCCCGGACAGGCTGCGGTGAGCCTCGCCGCGATCGTCGCCAGCATGAGCCTGATGATCTCGATGGCGATCATGGTGACGTCATTCCGCGATGCGCTCGACCTGTGGCTCGAGCGCATCCTCCCGGCCGACGTCTACGTTCGAGCCGCCGCGGCCGGCGACACTTCGTACATGACTGCCGCAGACCAGGCACGCATCGCCGCGCTTCCCGGCGTGCGGCGGGCCGAGTTTCTCCGCGAGCAGCAGCTTCTGCTCGACCCTTCGCGACCGCGCATCGTGCTCCTCGCGAGGGACATCGACCCGGCCGATCCGGGTCGGCGGCTGGCGCTGGTCGACGCTCCCTCGACGCCGCGCGCGGGCGCTCCACCCCCAGTGTGGGTCAACGAAGCGATGGTCGATTTGTACGGCTTCACGGCGGGAACGCTCGTCGACCTGCCGATCGCGGGGAAGCCGACGGCGTTCACGGTCGCAGGCGTATGGCGCGATTACGCGCGACCCCAGGGCGCGGTCGTGATCGAGCGCGAGCGCTACGTCGACCTCACCGGCGATCGCACGGCGACCAACGGCGCGCTCTGGCTCGCCCCCGGAACCGATCTCGACCAAGTGAGCCGGGCGATTGCGCGCGAGGTCCCGGGAGGCGCCAAGCTGGACGTCGCCGCGCCGGGCGAAGTCCGCGACT
>JBGPYP010000222.1:0-4393 GCA_041493285.1 Casimicrobiaceae bacterium | reverse complement strand
TCAAGCCGAAACCGTGCAAGCGCTCGCCGCCGAGCGCGGCGGGCGCGGCTTTGAGTGGGCGACGCGCCTCGAGGAACGCGAGAAATTATGGCGGGCGCGGCACGATTCGCTGTACGCGGCCCTCGCGCTTCGTCCGGGATCTCGCGCCATGGTGACCGACGTGTGCGTGCCCATCTCCCGCCTCGCCGAGTGCATCATCGAAACGGCAAAAGACAACAAGGGCGCATCGTTCCCGATCGCGCTCGTCGGTCACGCCGGCGACGGGAACTTTCACCTCAATTGCCTGCTGGACCCTGACAGCCAGGCCGAGCTCGACGAAGCACGCCGGTTGAACGAGCGCATGGTCATGCGGGCGATTGCGATGGGGGGCACGTGCACCGGCGAGCACGGCGTCGGCTACGGGAAGATGAAGTTCCTCGAGGCCGAGCACGGCCCGGCGCTCGACGTCATGCGCACGATTAAACGCGCGCTGGATCCCGATAACCGAATGAACCCGGGTAAGATGGTTCAGATCTAGGGATTTGGGATTCGGGATTTGGGATTTGGTGGGAAGGCAGACCGAGCTGCTGACCAAAGAGAGAGTCGCCGATAACCAAGCCATATGATGCGCCGAACCCGTCAACTGCTCGTGGTCGTAGGCGTCGCGGTTTCGGTGGCCACGCTCGGCCACACCGAAGCGGCGACGCGCAACTTCCTCTGGAAGGTCACCGGCAAACCGGGCGCGGTCTATCTTGTCGGCTCGGTCCACATGCTGACGAAAGACTATTACCCGCTCAGCCCCGCGCTCGATTCCGCGTTCAAGGACTCCGATCTTCTGGTCGAGGAGGCCGATCTCGGTGAAATGCTCTCGTCCAACTCGCAGTTGCAGATGTTGTCGCGCGGGATGCTGCCGTCCAGCCAGTCGCTCGACAAGGTGGTGTCGCCCGCCACCTTCGCGCTCGTGAGCGCGCGCGTCGGAGCTCTTGGCCTGCCGATCGAGTCGCTCAAGAGCTTCAAGCCCTGGGCGCTCGCGTTGATGCTGCTCGGCCTCGAATGGCAGAAGGCCGGTTTCGATCCCGACCTTGGCCTCGACAAGCACTTCTACGACCGCGCCCAAACCGACGGCAAGGCGGTGCAAGGTCTCGAGACCGTCGACTACCAGATCTCACGGTTCGACGAGATGTCGATGGATCAACAGGACCGTCTGCTGGCGGATTCGCTGAAGGATCTCGAGACCGAGACGGCGAACGTCAACAAGCTCGCCGACGCGTGGAAAGCGGGCGACGCGCCGGCCGTCGAGCGCATCGTGCTGCAGGATCTCAAGCAGGACCCGCAGATGTACCAGCGGCTGCTCGTCGAGCGCAATCGCAACTGGCTGCCAAAGCTCGAAGCGCTCTTCACCCGCCGCGGCCACGCCTTCGTCGTCGTTGGCGCCGCGCACTTGATCGGCCCCGACGGCCTGCTCGCGATGCTCAAGGCGAAGGGCTACACGGTCGAACAGATGTGACCGCCCACACATGATCTCATCCGTGGTCCGCGGCGCGCTCTGGTCGGTCGTCCTTGCGTTCCCGCTCGCGCCGCTGTGTGCGCTAGTCTCTCGGTTCCCCGTCCCGTTGGTCGGCTCTCAGAGTGGGCCCCGTCTCCATGTCTGACAACGGCGCACTTCGCGGCGTGTCGGTGATCGTTGCCGGCGCCGGTCTGGCGGGCCTCTCGGCGGCGCACGATCTGACGGCGATGGGCGCCGAGGTCACGATCCTCGACGCGCGCGACCGCGTCGGCGGGCGCGTGTGGACGATCCGCGAAGGCTTCGCCGAGGGGCAGCACGCCGAAGCCGGCGGCGACACGATCGACGGGGCGCAGGACGAGATTCGCGCGCTGGCGGAGGAGCTCGGGCTGAAGCTGTCGCCGATTTTGCGCAACGGCTGGGGGTACGCGCGGCCCGACGCGTCCGGCCGCGTCCGGATCGTCGGCCGCCAGGCGGCGCGGGGATGGGACCGCCTGTCCGAGCATCTCAGCGACCTGGCGCGGCGCTACCGTCTGGCCGACCAGCGCTGGGATTCGCCGATTGCCACCGACCTCGCGCGCCGATCGGTGGCGCAGTGGCTGGATGAGCGACATGCGGACAAGGAGCTGCGCGCCACGGCCGCGGGGCTGCGCGGCTTTTTCCTTGCCGATCCCGACGAGCTGTCGCTCATCGCGCTCGTCGATCAGTTCGCGGCGAGCGACCCGCCGGCGTTCGGCGAGATGTACCGCATTGAAGGCGGCAACGATCGGCTGACGTCGGCGCTGGCCGCGCGGCTGGGCGATCGGTTGCGCCTGAATGCGGAGCTCGTCGCCGTGTCGCACCGGGGACGCGGCGTGCGCGCCAGCGTCAAGCAGGCCCGGGCGCTGACGCAAATCGACGGCGACTACCTCGTGCTCGCGCTTCCGGCCACCTTGCTCCGGCGCGTGCCGATCACTCCGGCGCTGCCCGCGCAGCAGCACGACGCGATTGCGCGCCTCAAGTACGGCCGCGCGACGAAAACGCTGCTGCAGTTCTCGCGGCGCTTCTGGCGACTGCCGGGCCGGCCGCGGGCATTCGGCACGCCGCTGCCCCTCGGCGCGGTGTGGGACGGCAACGAGGAGCAGCGCGGGCGCGCCGGCATTCTCGCGCTGCACGCCGGCGGAAGCGCCAGCACCGGCACGCAGGCCATCGTCGCCAAAGACGGCGTGCAAGGCCTGACCGCGGCGCTCGACTGGCTCGGGTCGCGCGGGGTGGCGCTCATCGCCTCGCGGCAAGTGGTCTGGGAGTCGGATCCCTGGGCGCGGGGCGGCTACGCGTACTTCGATCCGTCATTCGATCCGGCGCTGCGCGGATGGCTCGCGCGGCCGTTCGGCCGCCTGTTCTTCGCCGGCGAACACACGAGCGTGCGGTGGCAAGGCTACATGAACGGCGCGGTCGAAAGCGGCCGCCGCGCCGCGGCCGAGATCGAGGCCGGGCACCGCCTGAATGCTTGAACCCTTGCCCTAGACCCCCAGGAGGCATTCATGAACACACATCCTTACTTGCGCGCCTACATGGCAGGCATCGTGGTCCCGACGGTGTTCCTGCTCGTCGCGATGACCGTGTTCACCCTCGCCCGATTCGTGTACCAGGTACCCATCCCCATCGAGCGCGTCATCGTGTTCCCGATGGCGGTCGTCCCGAACTCGTGGGGGGGCTGGAACATGCTGCGCGTCGCGGTCGGCGGCGACCGGTGGCCGATCGGTCTCCACGGCGCACTCCTGCCGCTCCTGCTCATGCCGCTCGGGCTGCTGCTCTTGCGCACCTTCGCCATCGACGTGATCACGCCGGCGCTCCTCGCCGTGCTCGCGCCGTTTGCGATCGCGGTGTACTATCTCGCCTGGAAGTACCTCGTCGGGCATTTCAACGCGGTGCTGGGCGTCGCGTGATCGTGTCGCCGCTCGTCATCCTTTTGGCGGTGGTGAACCGTCCCGCCGAGAGCGTCGCCACGCCGCCGAGCACAAGGGCCGATCCCGTCCACTGGAGCGCCGACAGGCGCTCGGCGAAGATCAACATGCCCCAAATAATCGAAAACACCGGCTGAACAAGCAGCATGATCGACGTTTCGACCGCCGGCAGCCGCGGGAGCGCCGTGGCGATCAGCAACCAGCCGACGACCTGCGACACGAGCGCGAGCAGCACCAGCCATAGATGCGCCGGCCAGGTCGGAGTGATCGCGAAGCGCGGATCGAACGGCGCGCACAGCAGCGCGCCGGCGACCGCTCCAATCGTCGAATCGAGCAGCGGCCCCGATGTTGGCGCCAGCGATTGGTTCGCCGCGCGGAACACCAGCAGGAACGCAGCATAGCAGACACCCGCGACGACGCCGAGCCCGGCGCCCGCGGCCGGGCTCGATCCGTACGCGTCGTGCTGCGCCAGCCCTGACGTCAGCGCGACGCCCAGCAGCACGACGGCCATGATGGCAGACGTGCGAGAAGTCGGGCGCTCGCCGTACACGATCCATGCGGCCAGGGCGACGAACACCACCTGCACGTTCGCGATCACCGTGCCGAGGGCCGCGCCGATGAGCGCAATCGATTCGTGCCACACGTTGAGGTCGAGCGCGAGGATGAGTCCACTCGCGAGGGCGAGCCACCGTTCGGCGCGGCTCCGCTTGTCGTGGGCATGCCGGACCGCCCATGCCGCGGCGAGGACGGGTACGGCGTAAGCGGCGCGATAAAACGTGGCCGTGACGGGAGACACCGACGCGAGGCGGACCAGGATCGCCGAGAAAGAGATGCTGAAGACCCCAACGAGGGCGAAGATGTGGAGCATCTACGATCTATGATTGTCGATCTACGATCTAAGCGGAGAGTCGCCTGTAGCAAGGCCGAGCGGCGGGCGCCACAGCCCGAACGAGCGCGAACGCGC
>JBGPYP010000045.1:0-12271 GCA_041493285.1 Casimicrobiaceae bacterium | reverse complement strand
CGTAGCGGCGGGCGACCTCGACCGGATCGCCCGCATCGCGCAGGTTGATGAAGTTGATGCCTTTGACGACACGCCCGGCGGCGACGTCGAGACATGGAATGATGCGTTTGGCGAGGCCCATGGGTGGCTATCTACCGATGCAGATCTGTAGGCGCCTGACCGCGGCCTCCTTGCAGAGTCTCGTATGGCGCCGCGTCGCGCGATCCCCACGCTCCGCGTGGCCCTCGCCGCGGGGTCGCGCCGCTACTTCCCCTTGGCCGCCTTCAGCGCCGCCTTGAAATCGAGCGTGCCCTCGTAGAGCGCTCTGCCCGCGATCGCGCCGCTCACGCCCTCGCTTTCGTAGCTGGCGAGCTCCTTGATGTCCTTGAGACTGTTGATGCCTCCGCTGGCGATCACCGGGATCTTGAGCTCGCGGGCGAGCTTGACGGTGGCCTCGATGTTGACGCCGGTCAGCATGCCGTCGCGGCCGATGTCGGTGTAGACGACCGCCTCGACGCCGTAGTCCTCGAACTTCTTCGCCAGATCGACGACGTCGTGCCCGGTCATCTTCGACCAGCCGTCCGTGGCGACCTTGCCCTCCCGCGCGTCGAGGCCGACGATGATATGCCCCGGGAACGCATAGCACGCGTCGTGCAGGAATCCCGGGTTCTTCACCGCGGCGGTGCCGATGATCACGTAGCTGATGCCGTCGTCGAGATAGCGCTCGATGGTGTCGAGATCGCGGATGCCGCCGCCGAGCTGCACGGGAATCTCCTCGCCGATGACGCTGACGACCTCGCGGATCGCCAGCTCGTTCTTAGGCTTCCCCGCGAACGCGCCGTTGAGGTCGACCAGATGCAGCCGCTGCGCTCCCAGCTCCAGCCAGTGCCGCGCCATCGCCGCCGGATCCTCAGAGAACACCGTCGCGGACTGCATCTCGCCCTGCTTCAGGCGCACGCAGTGACCGTCCTTGATGTCGATCGCGGGAATGATCTGCATGGCGGCGGGGTGGCGACAGGATGTCGCTGCCGTGGCGACGTGCGGTGGGGGAAGGTAGCTGCGCGGTTCTCGCGCAGCTGCGTTCAGACGCGCCCGTTCCAGGCGACGAAATTCGAGAGCAGCTGGAGACCGGCGCGGTGGCTCTTTTCCGGGTGGAACTGCACGGCAAAGATATTAGCGCGGGCAATCGCACAAGTAAACGCCGTTGGATATGCGACGCTCGCCGCCGTCAACTCCGGGGCATCCGGCACCGGGTAATAGCTGTGCGCGAAATAGAACCGCGCGCCGTCGTCGATGCCCCGCCACAGCGGATGCTCGCGCGTGCGGCGGACCGGACTCCAGCCCATGTGGGGAACCTTCAACCGGGCGCCGCCCGCGTCGACCATCGCCGCGTCACGGAAGCGTATGACGCGGCCTGCGAGAACGCCCAAGCCGGGAGTGGGTCCTTCCTCGCTGTCGTCGAAGAGCATCTGCAAGCCCAGGCAGATGCCCAGGAAAGGACGGTCGGCGGACGTCTGCAGAACGACCTCGGAGAGCCCGCTCTCGTTCAGGCAGCGCATGCAGTCAGGCATCGCGCTCTGTCCCGGCAGCACGACTCGTGCCGCGTTCCGGATCGTCGCTGGATCGGAGCTCACCACGATGGTGCGCTCGGGCGCGACGAACCGCAGGGCCTTGGCCACCGAGCGCAGGTTCCCCATGCCGTAGTCGACGACGGCGATGTCGGCCATGAATCAGGATGTAGCCTGGGTGAGCGGAGCGAAACCCGGGATCGATGCCCCCGTTGCCACGCCGCCCCGGGTATCGCGCAAAAGCGCTCAACCCGAGCTACAGCGCTCCCTTCGTCGACGGCACTCCGGTTGCCCGCGGGTCGGGGGCAGCCGCCATGCGGAGCGCCTTGGCGAACGCCTTGAACACCGTCTCCGCCTGATGGTGCGCGTTCTCGCCCCGTAGGTTGTCGATGTGCAGCGTCGCGAGCGCGTGATTGACGAAACCCTGGAAGAACTCGTGCATGAGATCGACGTCGAACGCACCGATCATCGGCCGCGTGAACGCTACGTGGTACTCGAGCCCCGGTCGCCCGGAGAGATCAATCACCGCGCGCGAGAGCGCCTCGTCGAGCGGTACGTAGGCGTGGCCGTAGCGCGTGAGCCCTGCCTTGTCGCCCAGCGCCTGCTTGACCGCCTGCCCCAGCGTGATGCCTACGTCCTCGACGGTGTGGTGCGCGTCGATGTGCAGATCGCCCTTCGCCTGCACCGAGAGATCGAGCATGCCGTGACGCGCGACCTGGTCGAGCATGTGGTCGAGGAAAGGCACGCCGGTCGCGAGCTCGGCGCGACCCGAGCCGTCGAGATTCACCGCGACGGTGATCGTCGTCTCCTTCGTGGCGCGCTCGACGCGCGCGCGCCGGCCGGCGGAAGGTGAGGCTCGGGCCTTGGTGTCGTTCATCGGCAAAACTCGGTGCAAGCGGCGAGCAGCAAATCGTTTTCCTCGGGCGTCCCGACCGTGATCCGCAGGCAGTTCGCGAGCAGCGGATGCCCGCCGTGGAGATTCTTGACCAGAATGCGCCGGGCCATAAGAGCTTCGAACGCTGCGTTGGCGTCAGGGACTCGTATAAGCACGAAATTCGTCTGTGTGGCAAACACCGTCGTCCCCGGCAGGCGCGCCAGCGCCGCCTTGAGTCGCGTCCGCTCGGCACGGATCGCCGCGGCCTGCTCGGCGATCCACCCCGTGTCGGACAGCAGCGCGACGGCCGCCGCCTGCGTCAACGCGTTCACATTATACGGCGCTCGGACCTTGTTGAGCTCCGCGATCCACTCCGGCGCCGCGACCGCGTAGCCCAGGCGAATCCCCGCCATGCCGACTTTCGACACCGTACGCAGCACCAGCAGGTTGGGATGCTCGGCCACACGCGGCAGAAAGCTCGCCTCCGCGAACGCGTAGTACGCTTCGTCGACGACCACCAGTCCTGGCGCTGAGCGCAGCACGGCTTCAACGTCGCCCATCGCGAAAAGGTTGCCGGTCGGGTTGTTCGGGTACGCGATGAAGACGAGTGCCGGCTGCTCGCGCTCGATCGCCGCCCGCATGGCCGGAAGATCGAGGCTGAAGTCGGCTGCCAGCGGGACCCCGACGAAACGCATGCCCGCGTAGAGCGCGTTCATGCGGTACATGACGAACGACGGCTCGGGCGCGAGCATCGCCGCGCCGGGCCGCGCCAGCGCCGAGGTGATGATCTGGATCAGCTCGTCGGAGCCGTTGCCCAGCAGCACGCCCCGGCCCTCGGGAATGCGCAGCGCGCGGGAGAGCGCGGCCTTGGCCGCATCCGCCCCGGCGTCGGGATAACGGTTGATGGCGACGCGCGACAGCGCCGCGTCGAGCCGTGCCCGGACGGCGCCGGGGAGCGGGTAGGGATCCTCCATTGCGTCGAGCTTGACCATGCCTTCGGCCTTCGCGACCGCGTACCCGGACAGCGCCCGGATCTCCGGGCGCACCAGCCGCGAGACCAGGTCGGCGGCGGCAATGCCGGGCGCGCCATCGTTCACTTGAGGTCGCTTTCGACGACGTCGGTCTGCAGCCGGTATTCGGCGCTTCGGGCATGCGCGGACAGCCCTTCGCCGCGCGCGAGCGTCACCGCCGTGCGGCCGAGCGTCTGCGCGCCGGCGCGCGAGACTGCGATCACGCTGCTCCGCTTCTGGAAATCGTAGACACCCAGCGGCGAGGAAAAGCGCGCGCTGCGCGCGGTGGGCAGGACGTGGTTCGGCCCGGCGCAGTAGTCGCCCAGCGCCTCCGAGCTGTAGTGCCCCAGAAAAATCGCACCCGCGTGCCGGATCCGGGCCAGCAGCGCCTCCGGCGCGGCGACCGCGAGCTCGAGATGCTCGGGTGCGATCCGATCGGCGATCGCGCAGGCTTCCTCGAGATCGCGCACGCGGATCAATGCGCCACGCGCGCTGAGCGACGCGCCGATGATTTTCTTGCGCGCCATCGTCGGCAACTGCCGCGCGATGCTCGCGGCGACCGCGTCGAGCAGGCCCTCGTCGGGCGAGAGCAATATCGCCTGCGCGTCCTCGTCGTGCTCGGCCTGCGAAAACAGATCCATCGTCACCCAGTCCGGGTTGGCGCTGGCGTCGGCGATGACGAGGATTTCCGACGGGCCGGCGATCATGTCGATGCCGACCGTTCCGAAAACCCGGCGCTTGGCCGCGGCCACATACGCGTTGCCAGGACCGACGATCTTGTCGACGGCGTGGATCGTCGCGGTGCCGTAGGCCAGCGCGGCGATCGCCTGCGCGCCACCGATCGCAAACGCGCGCGTCACGCCGGCGAGATGCGCCGCGGCGAGCACCAGCAGATTCTTCGCGCCGTCCGGCGTCGGCGAGACCATGACGATTTCGGCCACGCCCGCAACCTTCGCTGGCAGCGCATTCATCAGCACCGACGACGGATACGCCGCCTTGCCGCCCGGCACGTACAGGCCGACTCGGTCGAGCGCGGTGACCCTCTGCCCCAGGCGCGTGCCGTCGTCTTCCGTGAAGGTCCACGACTCGCCGCGCTGCCGCTCGTGAAAGGCGCGGATGCGCGCCGCGGCGGTCACGAGCGCGTCGCGCTCCGCCGTCGGCAGCGCCTCGAACGCTGCCCGGCATTCGGACGCGGACAACTCCAGCGCCGCGATGCTCCCTGCGCGCACGCGGTCGAAGCGCGCGGTGTACTCGAGCACAGCGGCGTCGCCGCGCGCGCGCACGTCGGCGAGAATCGCGCCGACGGCCGCCTCGACGGCCGCGTTATCCTTGGAGTCGAACGCGGTCAAGCGCGCAAGAGCCGTCTCGAAGCCCGGCTTAGACGAGTCGAGGCACTCGATCAATCCGTTACGCTCAGGCATCGGTCTTCTCCGCCACGGCGGCGGCGATCGCTTCGAGCAACGGCTGCATGCTGTCGCGCTTGAGCTTGAGTGCGGCCGGGTTGACGATCAGCCGCGCGCTGATCGGCAGGATCTGCTCGACCACGACCAGATCGTTCGCCTTGAGCGTGTTGCCGGTACTGACCAGGTCGACGATCGCGTCGGCCAGGCCCACCAGCGGCGCCAGCTCCATCGAACCGTAGAGCCGGATCAGATCGACGTGCATGCCCTTGCCGGCGAAGTGCTCGCGCGCGGTCGCGACGTATTTGGTCGCGACCTTGAGGCGCGCGCCGCGCTTCACCGCGCCGGCGTAATCGAAGCCGCGCGGAGCGGCGACGACCATGGCGCAACGGCCGATGCGAAGATCGATCGGCTGATAGAGGCCCTCGCCGCCGTGCTCGAGCAGCACGTCCTTGCCCGCTACGCCGAGATCCGCGGCGCCATACTCGACGTAGGTCGGTACGTCGGAGGTGCGCACGATGACGAAGCGCACGCCCGGCCGGCCGCTGCCGATGATGAGCTTGCGAGAGGTCTCAGGGTTCTCGGCCGGCGCGATGCCCGCGCGCGCGAAAAGCGGCAGCGTCTCGTCGAGGATGCGGCCTTTGGCGAGGGCGATGGTGAGCGGGGCCATGGCGCTGGAACCGGAGCGAATGTTTCATTCTACCGGACTCGCGACGCCGCCCGGCCGGCGCTCCGTCACTCGCCGTCGGCTCCGCTGACCCGCCGAATTCTCGCCCCCAACGCCGAGAGCTTCGCCTCGATCCGTTCGTAGCCGCGATCGAGATGATAAATCCGGTCGATCGTGGTCTGCCCTTCGGCCATGAGGCCCGCGATCACCAGGCAGGCCGAAGCGCGAAGGTCGGTGGCCATCACGTTGGCGCCGGTGAGCGCGGGCACGCCCTTGACGATCGCGGTGCTGCTCTCGACCTCGATGTCCGCGCCGAGCCGCTTCAGCTCCTGGACGTGCATCATCCGGTTTTCGAAGATCGTCTCGGTGATCACGGCTGTGCCGTCGGCGACGGTCATCAGCGCCATCAGCTGCGCCTGCATGTCGGTCGGAAACGCGGGATACGGCGCGGTACGCAGACTCACCGACTTGAGCGGTGCGCGGCGCGACAGTCGGATCGAGCCGTTGTCGAGGGCGAGCGTCGCTCCCGCTTCCGCGAGCTTGTCCAGCACCGCCTCCAGCGTATCGGCGCGCGCGCCCGTGAGCGTCACATCGCCGCCGGCGGCCGCGGCGGCGGCGAGGAAGGTTCCGGTCTCGATCCGGTCGGGCATGATTGCGTGCGACGCGCCGTGAAGCCGCTCGACGCCTTCGATCGCGATGCAGTCGCTGCCGGCGCCAGAGATCCTTGCGCCCATCGCGTTCAGGCAAGCGGCGAGATCCACGACCTCCGGCTCGCGCGCGGCATTTTCCAGCGTCGTCACGCCGTAGGCGAGCGTGGCCGCCATCATTAGATTCTCGGTGCCCGTGACGGTGACCACGTCGAAGACAAACCGCGTCCCGTTGAGCCGCCTCGCTTTCGCATCGATGTAGCCGTGATCGAGATCGATCTCCGCCCCCATCGCCTGCAAACCCTTGACGTGCTGATCCACCGGCCGCAGCCCAATCGCGCAGCCGCCCGGCAGCGAGACGCGCGCCTCGCCACAGCGGGCGAGCAACGGACCCAGCGCCAGGATCGACGCGCGCATCGTCTTGACCAACTCGTAGGGCGCGAGCGGCCAGTCGACCCGCTCCGCCGCTATCGTAAGCGTACCGTCGTCGCGCTCCGCCTTCACCCCCATTTGGCCGAGCAGAGTCTGCATGGTGCGCACGTCGTTCAGGCGCGGCACGTTGGCGAGCACCAGCGGCTCGGGCGTGAGCAGCGCCGCGCAGAGGATCGGCAGCGCCGCGTTCTTGGCGCCCGAGACGCGGATCTTGCCTTCGAGCCGCGCACCGCCGTCGATCAGGAGCTTGTCCATCTCAACGCGGACGCAAACGTTCCGCCCACTCGGACGGAGTCAGCGTGGTCATCGACAGCGCATGGATTTCTTCGCGCATGCGGGTCCCCAGCGCGCCGTAGACGAGCTGGTGGCGGCGCACCTTGGAGAGCGTTTCGAACGCCTTGCTGACGATGAGCGCCCGGAAGTGCTGCCCGTCGCCGCTGACCTCGACCCGCTCGCAGACGAGGCCGGCTGCGATGGCGCTCTGGATGGATTCCGGTGTCGTCATGTGGATTTCTCAGCCGGCGCTTCGCCATTGGGGCACCGCAAGCGGCGTCGATGGTGTCGGCTTTATGGCGAGACGACTACCGAAGCTGGCAAGCTCGTGGCGCCTGGCGCGGCTAGCCGCGCAGTTTGTACCCGCGCTGTAGCAGCGTCAGCGTCAACGCCGTCAGGCCGAGGCAGAAAATCGCCACCACGACGAGGCTCGTCACCGGCGCGATGTCGGACAACCCGAAGAAGCCGTAACGAAAGCCGTCGATCATATAGAAGAACGGATTGAAATGCGACAGCGCCTGCCAGAACGGCGGCAACGACTGAATGGAGTAGAAAACGCCGGACAGGAAAGTGAGCGGCATGATCAGAAAATTCTGGAACCCGGCGAGCTGGTCGAACTTGTCGGCCCAGATGCCGGCGAGCAGGCCCAGGATGCCGAGGATCGCGCTCCCGAGCAGCGCGAACGCCAGCGCCCACAGCGGATGGGCGATCGACAACGGTGCAAACCACGCCGTCACGAGAAAGACCCCGAAACCGACGACGATTCCGCGCACCATCGCACCCGCCACGTACGCGGCGAACATGTCCAGAGGCGAGAGCGGCGTCAGGAGCACGAAGATCAGGTTGCCGGTGATCTTGGACTGGATCAGCGAGGACGAACTGTTGGCGAAGGCGTTCTGCAGCACCGACATCATGACCAGGCCGGGAATCAGAAACACCGTGTAGCCGACGCGGACGTCGAACACCGACACGCGCGATTCGAGCACGTGCGAAAAGATCAACAGATAGAGCAGTGCAGTCAGCACCGGCGCGAGAATCGTCTGGAAGCTCACCTTCCAGAAGCGCAGCAGCTCCTTGTATAGGAGCGCGAGCCAGCCGCTTCCGAACGCGGGGATCATTCCTAGTGGTGCCGCGCCATGATGCGTAGGAAGACCTGCTCGAGGTCGGCTTCCTGCAACGCAAGTTCGTCGATGCTCACGCCGGCTTCGCGCAACGCCGCGAGCAGGCTCTCCAGCTCGGCGTAGCTTGCGAGCGACAGCAGATACATGCCGTCTGCACGCCGCACCACGCGCGACTCCCAACCTGTGGGAAGCGAGGCGGCCGCAAGGCGCACGGTTAGGCCGGCGAAGCTCGACAGCAGGTTCTTCGTGGTGTCGAGCGCGACGACCTTGCCCGCCTTGAGCATCGCGATGCGGCCGCACAGCGCTTCGGCTTCCTCGAGGTAGTGCGTGGTCAGGATGATGGTATGGCCGTCGCGATTGAGCTTGCGGATGAACGCCCACAGGCTCTGCCGCAGTTCGACGTCGACGCCCGCGGTCGGCTCGTCGAGAACGATGACCGGCGGCTTGTGCACCAACGCCTGACCGACCAGCACGCGGCGCTTCATGCCACCCGAGAGGGAACGCATATTGGCGTCAGCTCTCGCAGTCAGGTCGAGGTGGTGCAGTATCTCGTCGATCCAGGCGTCGTTGCCGCGGATGCCGAAATAGCCCGACTGGATCTTCAGCGTCTCGCGCACGGTGAAGAACGGGTCGAACACGAGCTCCTGGGGCACGACGCCGAGCAGCCGGCGGGCGTTGCGATAGTCGGTGACGACGTCGTGGCCGAGCACGCGTGCCGCGCCCGCATCGGCGTGCGTCAGGCCGGCGAGAATCGAGATCAGCGTCGTCTTGCCGGCGCCGTTCGGCCCAAGCAGGCCGAAGAACTCGCCCGGTTCGACGGTGAGATCAACGCCCGCGAGCGCCTGCACGGCGCCGAACCGGCGCGCGACGTTGACGATCTCGACCGCGGGAATCATGTGGGGACGTTCGAGCGGTCGGCTTCAACCCGAACCTTAGCAGCCAAGCCGGTCAAGAGCCGTCGCGAGCGCTGGCAGAACGAGACGCGAGGGTGCGAGGAACCGGAATGTACCGAGCGACGTACATGAGGATTCCGAGCGCCCGAGCAACGAAGTTATGCCGAGCGCAGCAGGCTATTGGCCGGCTTGGAGCAGGTCCTCGACGCCGTAGAGCTGTGCAAGCGCCACGAGGCTCGCCGGCACGTCGGCGAAGGTCAGCGCCTTGCCTTCGGCGGCGGCGCGCCGCCGCCAGGAGAGCAACACCGCGACGCCGGCCGAGTCCACGCCGTCGACTCCCCCCAACGCCACGACGCCGGTCTCGGGCAGCGCGGCGTCCTGGCTCGCCGCAAGCACCCCCGCGGCGCTGTTCACGTTGAGCGCGCCGGTGATCGTCCAGCGCGCGCCCGGCGCGAACGAGGGACTCCCGTCCGCGCGGGCTTCGCGGACTGTGGCAGGAGCGGCTTGGTCGTTCATTTGGGCGCGGGGCCCCGGTTCTTGTTCTCGAGCATCTTGATCAGGCCGTCGACCCCGGAACCCTTGACGGCGTCGTTGAACTCGTCGCGATAATTGGTCACCAGGCTCACGCCGGCGACCACGACGTCGTACGCCTTCCATCCGTCCGGCGTTTTTTCCATGCTGTAGTCGATCTGCACCGCCGCCTGTCCGGGACGCGTGACTTCTGTCCGCACGACGACCTCGGTATCGCCCGGGTTCGCGCGCAGCGGCTTGTAGTTCATGGTGTTATCGCGGTAGTTGGTCAGCGCGTTCGAATACGTCCGTATCAACAGCGTCTTGAACTGCTCGATGAGTTGCTTCTGCTGCTCGGGCGTCGCGGCCCGCCAGTTGCGCCCCATCGCGAGCGCGGTCATCCGGGCCGTGTCGAAATTCGGCACGAGCTTGACCTCGATCAGTTGCTTGATCTTGGCGGCATTACCCACCTGGAGATCCTTGTCGCCGCGGATCGTCGTCAGCGTCTCCTCCGCGAGGCGTTTCACCAGGGCATCCGGCGTTTCTTCCGCGTGTACAAGCGGCGTGGCGAGCGCCAGCAGCAACGCGGCTCTGATGATGGTCCGAAGCATCATCGTCCTCACTTGGGTGGCACCGGCGCGCCGGGTGCGGTGGGCGCGGCGGTCGAGTCGGCTTCGTCCTCTTCCGGCGGCGGCTTGCCGTCGTAGACCTGGTAACGCCGCGCTTTGAGATAGGCGTTGCGCAGGAAGCGGTAGCGGTCGAGCGCCGCGGTGTCGAGCACCGATTCGGCCGGGAGCGCCTGTGCGCGCGTGTCGACGTAACCCACGCCGTAGATCGAGTTGCGGAGCGCGACGTTGGGAATGTAGCCCACCGGCCCGACGAACAGGCGGATCAGCGTGCCGGTGCCGTCGCGGACCGTCGTCGGCCCGAACAGCGGCACGAACAGGTACGGGCCCGGCGGCGCGCCCCATTTGCCGAAGGTGATCCCGAAGTCCTTCTTGTCCTTGGTGATCCCCATCATCGACGCCAGGTCGAAGACGCCGCCCATGCCGAAGGTCGAGTTGAGCAGCACGCGGCCGAAATCGTCGCCGGCCTGGTTGCCGCGTCCCTCCAGCACGTTGTTGATGCCGGTGAACAGGTCGTCGATGTTGCCGAAGAAGTTCGAGATGCCGGTGCGGATCACCTCCGGCGTTGCCGCGACATAAGCCTGGGCGATCGGTTTCACGAGGTTGCCGTCGACGACCTGATGCACCTCGTACATCGCGCGGTTCCAGGGCTCCAGCGGATCGTCCCTGTTCGGCGCGGCGGCGCAGCCCGCGAGCAACGCGCTTGCGCCCGCGAGCAGCAGGCCGAGGCAACGGAAAAGCGGACCGGGACGATTCACTTTTTGGCTCCTTCCGTGGCTCTGTCGGTCGACTTGGCCGGCGCCTGGGCCGAGCCAGCGGCGGCATTGCCTGCCTCCGACGCTTTTTCGAACAGGAACTGGCTGATCAATTTTTCGATCACCACTGCGGACTGTGTCTTGCCGATGCGATCACCGTCCTTGAGCATCGCGAGGTCGCCGCCCGCGTCGAGGCCGATGTACACCTCGCCCAGCAGCCCCGACGTGTTGATCGCGGCGATCGTGTCCTTGCTGAACTCGTAGTCGCGGTCGATGCGCATCGTCACCACCGCGTCGTAGGTCTTGGTGTCGAGCCGCACCGTCTCGACGCGACCGACGACGACGCCGGCGGCCCGCACCGGCGCGCGCAGCTTCAGCCCGCCGATGTTGTTGAAGCTCGCTTCGACCCGATACCCCGGCGTGCGGTCGAGCGTGAGCAGGTTGCCAACCTTGAGGGCGAGGAAAATAATCGCCCCGAAGCCGATGGCCACGAAAATGCCGACCCAGAGGTCGATCGTGGAACGGTTCATCCGACGTTAGCTCCCCGGAACATGAACACGGTCATGATGAAATCGAGCGCGAGGATCGCCAGCGACGACATGACGACCGTGCGCGTAGTCGCGCTGGCGACGCCTTCGGCGGTCGGCTTGGCGTCATAGCCCTCGAACACCGCGATCAGCGCCACGGCGGCGCCGAAGACGAAGCTCTTGATGATGCCGTTGGTCACGTCGGGCCAGAAGTCCACCCCCGCCTGCATCTGCCCCCAAAACGCGCCCGCGTCGATCCCGATTAGCCGCACGCCGACGATGTAGCCGCCGAAGATGCCGAAGGCCGAGAAGAGCGCGGCCAGCAGCGGCATCGAGATGACGCCGCCCCAGAACCGCGGCGCGACGACCCGCGCGACCGGGTTCACGGCCATCATCTCCATCGCCGCGAGCTGCTCGGTGGTCTTCATGAGCCCGATCTCGGCGGTGATCGCCGATCCCGCGCGGCTCGCGAACAGCAGGCCCGACATCACCGGCCCCAGCTCGCGCACGAGCGACAGCGCGACGAGGATCCCCAGCTGCTCGTCGGCGCCATAACGTTTGAGCGTCTCGTAACCCTGCAGCGACAGCACCATCCCGACGAACAGCCCCGACATCAGGATGATCACCAGCGACAGCACGCCCGAAAAGTAGATTTCACGCAGCGTGAGATGGATGCGCCGAAACGCGCCCGGCGTGTGCCACAGCACGGCGACGAGGAACCGGCCGGCGTAGCCCAGGCGTCCCACCGCGCCGGTGACCGCGCCGCCGACGCGGCGCAGCCGTTGCGCGACTTCGGGGGCGAGCTCAGCCGACATCGGCGAAAAGCTCGTCGCGATACGACGGCGCCGGATAGTGGAACGGCACCGGCCCGTCGGGCGCGCCGTCGACGAACTGCCGGACGAACGGATCGGTCGACGCGCGCACTTCCACGGGCGTTCCCGAGGCAACGATGCGGCCCTCGGAAACGAAGTACAGATAGTCGACGATCT
>JBGPYP010000135.1:0-7017 GCA_041493285.1 Casimicrobiaceae bacterium | reverse complement strand
CGCCGGCGTCGCTCCAGCACGCCAGCTCCTGCGCGAGCTTCAGCAACCACGCCCAGCCGTAGGAGCGCTCGAAGGTGCGGCTCTCGGACCGCCGCAGATACGCGGCTTCAGCCTCCAGGTGCGCCGCGGTCAATGTCGCATCGAGTGCGGCGCGGATCGCGCTCGCCTCGGGAAGGTCGGGATGCGTCTTGAGGACGCGAACGAGCAGCCAGTGCGCGTGCACGCACGAATGCCAGTCGAAGCTGCCGAAGAACGCCGGATGCAGCTCGCGCGGCGCCGCGACGTCGTGCGGACCAGCCAGAACGTGGTCGAGCTTGTTCGGGTATTCGCGCGCGACGTTGGCGAGCGCCAGGCGCGCGAAGCGCGATGCCAAGCCGGTAGTCAGTGCCGCAGGGACGGGCATTGCGGTCGGCGCCACGGATCGGGAACCGCGCCCGGCTCGGGCCGGACTGGCGCCCGGGAAGGCGCGTCAGGCCGCCTCGCGGCTCGCCCGCTTGCGCTCGTGGGCGACCAGGTGCCGCTTGCGGATCCGGATCGACTTCGGCGTGATTTCCACCAGCTCATCGTCGGCGATGAACTCCACCGCGTATTCGAGCGTCAGCGGGATTGGCGGCGTGAGCATGATCGCTTCGTCCTTGCCGGCGGCGCGAATGTTGGTCAGCTGCTTGGTCTTGATCGGGTTCACCACGAGATCGTTGTCGCGGCTGTGGATGCCGATGACCATGCCTTCGTAGACGCGTTCTCCCGGGCTCACGAACATCCGCCCGCGCTCCTGCAGCTTCCACAGCGCGTACGCGACCGCCTCGCCGTGCTCGGCGGAAATCAATACGCCGTTGCGGCGGTCGGGAATGTCGCCTTTGACCGGAGCGTAGCCGTCGAAGATGTGAGAAGAGAGCCCGGTGCCGCGAGTCAAGTTCATGAATTCGCCCTGGAAGCCGATCAGCCCGCGCGCCGGAATGCGGTAGTCGAGCCGCGTACGGCCGCGGCTGTCGGACTCCATGTTTGAAAGCTCGCCGCGGCGCGCGCCCAGCGCTTCCATCACCGCGCCTTGGTGGCCGTCCTCGACGTCGACGGTAAGCTGCTCGAAGGGCTCGCAGCGCTCCCCGCCTATGTCGCGATAGACCACGCGCGGGCGCGACGCCGCCAGCTCATAGCCCTCGCGGCGCATGTTCTCGAGCAGGATCGTGAGGTGCAGCTCGCCGCGACCGTAGACGGTGAACACGTCGGTGTCTGTGGTGTCCTCGACGCGCAGCGCGACGTTGGTGAGGACCTCCCGCGCGAGCCGGTCCCGCAGATTGCGGCTGGTGACGTACTTGCCGTCGCGTCCGGCCAAGGGCGACGTGTTGACCTGGAATTGCATCGACAGCGTGGGCTCGTCGACGGAGATCATCGGCAGAGCCTCGGGAGCGTCGACCGCCGAGAGTGTCGTGCCGATATGGAGATCGTCGATCCCGGTGACCAAGACGATGTCGCCCGCTGCGGCGGACTCGACCGGCACGCGCGTAAGCCCCGAAAAACCCAGCACCTGGCCGATCTTGCCGCGCGCGCCTTCGGCTGAGCCCCGCAGGACCATCACGTCCTGTCCGGGAACGATGCGCCCGCGGCGGATGCGTCCGATGCCCAGCCGGCCGACGTAGCTCGAGTAGTCGAGCGCGCTGATCTGGAGTTGGAGCGGGCCATCGGGGTCACCGGAAGGCGCTGGGACACGAGCGAGAATCGTCTCGAACAGCGGCCGCATATCCGTTCCGGACACCTTCGGGTCGAGCGATGCATACCCGTGCAGCGCGGACGCATAGACCACCGGGAAGTCGAGCTGCTTCTCCGTGGCGTTGAGCTTGTCGAACAGGTCGAAGGTCTGGTTGACGACCCACTGCGCCCTCACGCCCGGACGATCGACCTTGTTGACGACGACGATCGGCGCCAGACCCAGCGCCAGCGCCTTGCGCGTGACGAATCGCGTCTGCGGCATCGGGCCCTCGACGGCGTCGACCAGCAGCAGGACGCCGTCGACCATCGACAACACGCGCTCGACCTCGCCGCCGAAGTCGGCATGGCCTGGCGTGTCGACGATGTTGATGTGCGTGCCCGCGTATTCGATGGCGCAGTTCTTGGCGAAAATGGTGATCCCGCGCTCACGCTCCAGGTCATTGCTGTCCATCATCCGCTCGGCGACGTGCTGATGCGCCGCGAACGTCCCGGCCTGGACGAGCAGCTTGTCGACTAGGGTCGTCTTGCCGTGGTCGACGTGAGCGATGATCGCGATGTTGCGCAGAGGCCGGGGAGCCGTCATGTAAGCTTTGTTGCGTTGCAGAACGAAATCGTGAAATTTTACCAGCTTGTCGCGGCTCGCCGCAAAAAAAGTTGCAAAATCCGATATTTACCAGTATCATGCGCGGCACTTGGCGGTCGTTCCGGTCACCGCCGATCCCCCGGGTGGCTGCAAGACGCCACCTGCCCAGTGTAGTTCGCGTCGCCGCCTGGACCGGAGCTCGGCAACGAGCGGGCCGCGTCCAGGAGCCTTCTTGATGGGTAGTCCCTCGAGCTTTGCCGAGCTCGGATTGCGGCCGGAGTTGCTCCGTGCCGTCGCCGACGCCGGTTACACCACGCCCACGCCGATTCAGGTGCAGGCGATTCCCCTGATTCTCGCGGGCAAGGACGTCATGGGCGGCGCCCAGACCGGCACCGGCAAGACGGCGGGTTTCGCCCTGCCGATCCTGCACAAGCTCGCGCCGACTGCGAACACCAGCTCGTCGCCGGCGCGGCATCCGGTGCGGGCGCTGATCCTGACGCCGACGCGCGAGCTCGCGATCCAGGTCGAGGAATCGTTCCGGACGTATGGAAAGTATTCCGGACTGCGCTCGACCGTCGTCTACGGCGGCGTCGACATCAAGCAGCAATTCCCGATCGTGCGCGGCGGCGTCGAAATCCTGGTCGCGACGCCAGGCCGGCTGCTCGACCACATCGAGCAGAAATCGCTCTATCTGGGCCAGGTCGAGATCTTCGTGCTCGACGAGGCGGACCGCATGCTCGACATGGGGTTCATACCGGACATCAAGCGCATCATGGCGCTCTTGCCCGCGGCGGCGCGACGCCAGAATCTGCTTTTTTCAGCGACCTTCTCCAATGAGATCAAGAAGCTCGCCGATGCGCTCTTGAACGAGCCGCAGCTCATTGAGGTTGCACGACGCAATACTGCGGCGGAGACGGTCGCGGATAGCGTCTACAAGGTGGCGACCGACCAGAAGCGTGCCTTGCTGGCGCACATCGTCACCTCGCGCAACCTATGGCAGGTCCTCTGCTTCGTGCGCACCAAGCACGGCGCGTCGCGACTCGCGCGAGCACTCGAGAAGGACGGGCTGAAGACCACCGCGATCCACGGCGACAAGAGCCAGGTGGCGCGGCTGGAGGCACTCGACGAGTTCAAGGCGGCCAAAGTGCAGGTGATGGTCGCCACCGACGTCGCGGCGCGCGGGCTCGACATCGACGACCTGCCGCTGGTCGTGAACTACGAGATGCCGTACGTGCCCGAGGATTACATCCACCGCATTGGCCGAACCGGTCGTGCCGGTTTGGCAGGCGAGGCGGTCTCGTTCTGCGCGCCCGACGAAGAGAAGCTGCTCGCCGACATCGAGCGACTGCTCAAGCGCACGATCCCGGTGGCGACGACCGACGGTCTGGCGACCGCGCGCAAGGCTGTGCGCGACGCGCATCCGGCGCGTCCCCCGAAACGTCCGCACGATGGTGCAGCGGCTCCCGAGCCGCGCGCCGCGCGCCCCGAGCCGGTCGACCGCAACCCCGACCAGCCGCCGCGTGCCCACGGCCCGCAACACCGTCAACCGGCCGCGGCGCTGATGACGTCGGCCGCCGCGCCGCTGCGACAGTGGCACCGCAAGCCCACGCCGATCCCGGCGCTGTTGATGAAACGGCGCGTGCCCGAGCCCGAAAACGCCTGACCCCGACGGCGCACCGGCGTGCGCGGCCGTGACGCGGAAGGTCATCGCACGCGGCTTGATGCGCCGTAGCCAGGAGTGAGCGCAGCGAACCCAGGGGCCCCGCGGCGGCGTCTTGTTCCGGGGATCGCCCTTTAAGGCTCACCCCGGGCTCCTTCAACCCGAGAGCCGGCCGAGTTGCGGTTTGAGCTTTTCCAGCGTCGCCCGAAAACCCGCAAGCCGGTCGCGTTCCTGCTTGACGACGTGCGCCGGCGCGCGAGCGACGAACGATTCGTTCGCAAGTTTCGCCTCGGCCCTGCCGATTTCGTCTTCGAGCCGTGCGATCTCCTTGACCACGCGCTCGCGCTCGGCGATGACATCGACCTTGATGTCGAGCATGAGCTGGAAGTGCTCGACCACCTTCATCGGCGCGTTGCTCTGGGCCAGCGTATCGACATAGGTCACTTGCGATACGCGTGCAAGCGGCCTGACGTAGCTCTCGTAGCGCTTCGCCAATTCGGTTTCGCCGGCGACGAAGAGTCCGACCTTCTCGCCGGCGCTCACCGCGGCGTCCCCGCGGAGTTCCCGCACCGCGTTGACGAGCTGCTTCAGCACGGCGATTTCGTGCTCGGCCGCCGGGCTCCGCTTCTTCTCTTCGCCTTGCGGATACGGTTGTACGGAGACCGACAGGCCTTTTTTTCCGGCAAGCGGCGCGACACTTTGCCACAGCTCCTCGGTGATGAACGGGATGAACGGATGCGCGAGACGCAGCACGGTTTCGAGCACGCGAACGAGCGTCCGCCGCGTCGCCCGCTGCGCTGCTTCGTCGCCTTCGGCCAGAGCTACCTTGGCCAGCTCGACGTACCAGTCGCAGTACTCGTCCCAGACGAACTCGTACACCACCTTCGCCGCGAGATCGAAGCGATACGCCTCCAGGTGCTCGGCGACCGCGGCCTCGGCAGCCTGAAGTCTGCACACGATCCATCGGTCGGCGACCGATAGCGCCACCGGTTTCGACTCGTCGAGCCCGACGTCCTTGTCCGCGACGTTCATCAGCACGAAGCGCGCCGCGTTCCACAGCTTGTTGCAGAAGTTGCGATAGCCATCGCAGCGGTTCAGGTCGAAGTTGAGCGTGCGGCCGAAGGTGGCGAGACTCGCGAAGGTGAACCGCACGGAGTCGGCGCCGAACGCGGGAATGCCTTGCGGGAATTGCTTGCGCGTGCGCTTTTCGATCGCGTCGCGCTGCTTTTCGAGCATCAGGCCCGAGGTCTGCTTGGCGAGCAGGCTCGCCAGATTCGTGCCGTCGATGAGATCGAGCGGGTCGAGAATGTTGCCCTTGGACTTGGACATCTTCTGCCCTTCCTCGTCGCGCACGATCGAGTTGATGTACACGTCGCGGAACGGCAGCTTGCCGGTGAAGTAGGTCGTGGTCATGATCATGCGCACGACCCAGAAAAAGATGATGTCGAACCCGGTGATCAGCACCGACGAAGGCAGGAAGGTTCGTAGCTCCTGCGTCTCCCCGGGCCAGCCGAGCGTCGAGTGGCACCACAGCGCGGAGGAGAACCAGGTGTCGAGCACGTCCTCGTCCTGCCGGAGCGCGCTCGCGGGCATGCCGGCCTTGCGCGCCGCCTCGTCCGCGTTGCGCGCGACGAAGACCGTGCCCGCGTCGCCGTACCACGCCGGAATCCGATGGCCCCACCAGAGCTGGCGCGAGATGCACCAGTCGTGCACGTTGTCCAGCCAGTTGTTGTACCACGACCGCCAGTGTTCGGGCACGAAGCGGATGCTCGCGTCGTGGCCCGGATGATCCGGATCAGGCAGGCTCGCGTTGACCGCCGCCAGGCAGATGTCCTGGAACGACCTGCCCGCGAAGAACGGATGATTCGCCGGCGCCGGCTTGGTCATCGCCACGAACCACTGATCGGTCAGCATCGGCTCGACGATCTCGCCGGTGCGGCCGCAGCGCGGCACGACCATCTTGTGTGGTTTCTCGGCCGCCACGAGCCCCGCACCGCGAAGATCCGCGAGCACCGCCTTGCGCGCGGCGTAGCGGTCGAGGCCGCGGTACTTCTGCGGCGCGTTGTCGTTGATCTTAGCTTCCAGCGTGAAGATTTCGAGCGGCGTGAGCCCGTGCCGCTGGCCGACGTCGAAGTCGTCGAAGTCGTGCGCCGGCGTGATTTTCACGGCGCCGGTGCCGAACGCCTTGTCCACGGACGCATCGGCGATGACCGGGATCTTGCGCCCCACCAGCGGCAGCTCGACCTCCTTGCCGACAAGACGGTTGTAACGCTCGTCGTCGGGGTTCACGGCGACGGCGACATCGCCCAGCATCGTCTCCGGTCGCGTCGTGGCGACCGCGACGAATCCACTACCGTCAACGAACGGATAGCGGATCTCCCACAGCTTGCCGTCCACTTCCTCCTTCTCGACTTCGAGATCCGACACCGCGGTGCCGAGTACCGGATCCCAGTTCACCAGCCGCTTGCCGCGATAGATCAGCCCGTCGTCATAGAGGCGAACGAATGTCTCGAGCACCGCGTTGGACAGGCCCTCGTCCATGGTGAAGCGCTCGCGCGACCAGTCGCCCGACGCGCCGAGCCGCCGCATCTGATTGGTGATCGTCGAACCCGACTCCGCCTTCCACTTCCAGACTCGCTCGACGAATGCGTCACGGCCGAGTTCGCGGCGCGACGTGCCTGCCGCCTTGAGCTGGTTCTCGACCACGATCTGGGTCGCGATGCCGGCGTGATCGGTGCCGACCTGCCAGAGCGTGTTGTCGCCGCGCATGCGGTGCCAGCGGATGAGCACATCCATCAGCGTCTGCTGGAACGCGTGCCCCATGTGCAGCGTGCCGGTGACGTTCGGCGGCGGAAGCTGGATGCAGAAAGCCTCTGCGCCGCTTCGCATGGACGGCTTGAACAGCCCGTGCGCGTCCCAGTAGGCGTACCACCTGCCTTCGATCGAGCGCGGCTCGAAGGTTTTCGCGAGTTCCATTAACAACGTCGGACGAGGCCGTCGGCAAATCACGAATTATAGCCGATCGATACTGCGCATCCGGGCGCGACGCCCGGTGCGATGTCACTCT
>JBGPYP010000104.1:0-8449 GCA_041493285.1 Casimicrobiaceae bacterium | reverse complement strand
CCTCCTTAATCCAGCAGGAATTCAGCCAACTCTTTTTCGGCCCGTTCAATGTCGGGATAGTAACCAAAGAGCGGCGTTGCCACCCGCAGCTCTCGCCACTCCAACGCCCATTGGATCATCTGGTCACTCCGCGTCACGCTCAAGGCGATTCCCTTACCCGCCTCATGCTCACAGAGAAACTTGGCGAGCTGGCGGACGAACCGAAGTTTCGCCGCCCGGCGGCCCTCCTTGCAGCCGGCATACCGTACGCCCGTCGCGTGTCGGCCGCTGCGCCGACGTGCCACGCGCGATCCCCACTCGCTGCGGACTCGCGGCGCTTCCGCTTGAAATAGCGCCGGTGCAGGACGTCGAGGTCGATCTCGGCGAACCCCCGCTCGACCGCGGCAACCGCGCCGGCGATCGACGCGGCCGTCCGCGCGATCATCGGCGTGCCTCGCGGATCATGTTGCGCGCGATCACGAGCTGCTGAATCTGGCTCGTCCCTTCGTACAGGCGAAACAGCCGCACGTCGCGGTAGAACCGCTCGATCGCATAGTCGGCGATATAGCCGGCTCCGCCGTGGATCTGCACCGCACGGTCTGCCACGCGCCCGCACATCTCGGAGGCGAAAAGCTTCGCGCACGCCGCCTCGGTGCCCACGTCCTCGCCATCGTCGCGGCGCCGCGCCGCGTCCAGCACCATCGAGTGCGCGGCGTAGATCTCGGTCTTGCTGTCGGCGAGCATCGCCTGCACGAGCTGGAACTCGGCGATCGGCTGCCCGAACTGCTTGCGCTCCAGCGCGTACGCCAGCGCATCGGCGAGCATGCGCTCGGCCGCGCCGACGCAGACCGCAGCGATATGCAGCCGGCCCTTGTCGAGCACCTTCATCGCGGTCTTGAAGCCGACGCCCTCCCGGCCACCGATGAGCTGCGTCGCCGGCACGCGGCAATCGTCGAAGATGACGTCGCAGGTATGTGCGCCGCGTTGGCCCATCTTGCGGTCGGGCTTCCCCAGCGACAGCCCTCGTGTGTTGCGCTCGACGATAAACGCCGAGATGCCGTGCGCGCTGCGGTCGCTCGCATCGGTGCGCGCCATGACGGTGAAGATCCCGGCCTCGGGCGCGTTGGTGATGTAGCGCTTGGTGCCGTTGAGCGCGTAGTCCGCGCCGTCGCGGATCGCCGTGGTCGCGAGGGACGCCGCGTCGGATCCCGAGCCGGGCTCGGTCAGCGCAAAGGAGCCGATCAGCTCGCCGGACGCGAGCCGCGGCAGGTAGCGCGCCTTCTGCTCGGGCGTGCCGTCGAGAACGATCCCCTGCGAGCCGATGCCGTTGTTGGTGCCGATGAGCGAGCGGAACGCCGGCGAAGTCCGGCCCAGCTCGAACGCGACGCGGACCTCCTCTTCCATCGTGAGCCCGATGCCGCCGTATTCGACCGGAATTGACAGCCCGAACAGCCCCAGCGTCTTCATCTGGGCGACGATCGCATCGGGAATCGCGTCGTTATCCGCGACCAGCGCTTCGTTCGGCACCAGTCGCTCGCGCACGAAGCGCGCGATCGACTCCAGGAGCGCGGCGAGCATGTCGGGGTCGCGAATCATTGTGGAGACGTGGGACGGGAATATCTATCGGGGATTGGGGCGTCGGCGCCGGATCAGCGGACCCGAGCTGGCACCGGACTTGCGCGGATGATAGCGCCACTGAGCGCCGCACGGCACGCCACACACTTGCGCACCGCCGCAAATTCGGTAGGATGGCCCGATCATCATTGACTGAGCGAGGCTTCGAACATGTCCAAAGGCAAAGGCGGAACCTTCCAGGGCCGCGTCGCGAAACCCGCCCCCGTGAACCCGTTGCCGCAAGCGACCCGTCGCCCGACGATGCCGTCGGTGCCCCGCGTCGCGCCGCGCACGCGCGCCAGCCCCAAGGGGCGTTAGTGCGTCACGCTGCGCCATGCGCCGCGCGACGCACTAACATGCCGCGTTGAACCCGGCGCTGCGCGCCGGTTAACGCGGCAGTACTTCGGGGCGCTCGTCCGGGTCGGTGGGTTCGATAAGCTCCGGCCCTTCGTTGGTGGCCGAGTTGACGCGCCGGCTCACCGGGTAGCCCTGCATCCGCTCCGCGGGGAACGGTTGCAGCAACGCGGCCGCCGCGGTGGCGTCCTGTCCCCGTACGTCGAGCCAGCGTGCCAGGTCGGCACGGTCGATGATCGCCGGCATGCGCTCGTGCAGCCCCGCGATCAGCGCGTTCGATTCCGTCGTCAGAATGGTGAATGTCTCGATCGGCTCGACGTCACCGTGCTGCCACCGATCCCACAACCCGGCGAGAAGCATCGGCGCGTCGTCAGCCAAGCGGAAGTAGTGCGGCAGCTTGCCGCTCGACGTCGCCTGCCATTCGTAGAACCCGTCGACGGGGACAACGCAGCGGCGTGTCGCGATCAATTGGCGGAACATCGGCCTCGCGCCGACCGTTTCGGACCGAGCGTTGATCGGCTTGACCGCTTTTTTGGGGTCGTTGGCCCAGGACGGCACCAGCCCCCAGAGCAGCGGCGTCAGCTCGCGACTGCCGTCGCGCGCGGCCCGTGCCACCCAGGCACGCGTCTGCGGTGCGACGTTGTAGCGCGGCGCCGGCTCGTCAGGCGCGGCGCGGAGCAACGCGTCGACGTAGCCGGCGTAGCGATAGGGCAGCGTGTGCTGATCGAAGCGGCCGCACATGGCGCCACTATAGGACCGCTGCCGGGTCGGCGGGAAGGCCGCCGTCGCCGCGCGGCCGTCGGCTATGCGTAATGCTTCCCGAAACGATTCGCGAGGAAGCGCTCCAGATCGGCGTCTTCCTGGCGGACGAAGCCGCGATCCGGAAGCGTGCCTTCACGGACCATATCGACCATCGCGCACACGCCCGCGGCGGTCGTGATCTGGATCGCCGAATACAGGCGCTCGTCGAGCGTCTTGCTGTAGATCTTCTTGGCGAACGACTCCTGCGTGAGCCGGCCGTCCTGCATCCCACTCACCGTGACGAAGACCAGCACAACGTCCTGGCGCGTCATCGGCACCGATGTCTCGAGGATGTCCTTCAGGATCTCGCGCCGCTGGCCGAGGCGCAGATCGCGGATTAGCATCTTGACCAGGTCGCGGTGCCCCGGGTAGCGGACGGTCTTGTAGTTCAGGTTCTCCACGCGACCGGCGAGCGTGTCGCACAGCGTGCCCAGCCCACCCGAGGTGTTGAACGCCTCGTAGGCGACGCCGTCGAGCGAGAACGCCTCGAGTTCTTCCAGCGCGAGCGTCTCGCGCAAGTTGCCGTCGATGATCGCCTCGCAGGGATTGCAGTACTCGTTGATGAGTCCGTCGGTGCTCCAGGTCAGGTTGTACTTGAGCGCGTTGGTCGGATAGACCGGGAGCGCGCCTACGCGCATGTGCACGTCGCGCAGCGACTCGAACTTGCGCGTCATCGCATGGGCGAGGATCGAGATGAACCCAGGGGCGAGTCCGCACTGCGGCGCCAGCACGGTCTTCGTACCGGCGGCGAGCGCCTTGACCCGGCGCGTGCTTTCGACGTCTTCGGTGAGATCGAAGTAGTGCGCGCCGGCGGCGACCGCGGCGTCGGCAATGGTCGGCGTCAGATAGAACGGCACGGCGCTGATCACCATCGCGTGGCCGCGGATGAGCGCGGCGAGCGCCTGCGCATCACCGAGCTCGGCGCGGACCGTCTTGACGCCGAGCGCGCCGATGGCTGCGAGCCGCGCCGGGTCCTGGTCGGCGACGGTGAGTGCATAGTCGCCGGAGCCGTGCAGCAGGTGGGCGATGGTTTCGCCGATCTTGCCGGCGCCGAGAAGGATCAGTGGGGTCATGGCGTAATTTCTCGAGAGCGCCGCGTCGCGACGCAGGGCCGAGTGTAGAGCCAAGGCCTGTCGAAATACAGGCTGCAATTTGGCGGTTTGAGGGTATAATCCCGACGAAATGCCGAAAATTCCGACGAATCGACGGCTGACGACCGCGCAGCAACGCCTGCTCGCGCTCCTCCGCCGTAACGCGAGGGAGTCGACGGCGTCGCTCGCGCGCAAGCTTGGGCTGGCGCGGACGACCGTCCAGGAGCGCATCGGCCGGCTGGAACGCGACGGCGTGATCGCCGGCTATACGGTGCGCGTGAGCGAGGGGTTCGCGCGGCAGCGGATCGCCGCGCAGGTGCTGATCAACGTCGACCCCAAGGCCGGCGAGCGCGTCGTGCGCGAGCTGGAGGCGCGGCCGTGGGTGCGCGCGGTCTACGCGCTGTCGGGCGTGTTCGACTACGAGGTCCGCATCGAGGGCGGCAGCACCGAGGAGATCGACCGCAACCTCGACGCGATCGGACGCATCGACGGCATTCAACGGACGCAGACCTCGATCGTGCTTTCCGTCAAATTCGAGCGCTGATGAAGTGTCCTGATTGGGGTTCGGCCACGCCGGTCCCTCGCTCTGCCCTAAAGCGGTCAGTCGCGTGTCGCGCTAACGGGGCGCAACATTCATCGGCAGGGCGAGAACCGCCCGCAGGCTCAGCCCGAACGAGCCTACGAATTCGACCAGCGTATCGCGGGGCAGCGATCAGGACCGCCAAGCGCGCCGTCCACGCACGACGTCGGGCCTGCTCGCGCATGCGGCCGCGATTCTCGAACAGACGCAACGCGCGACACGATTTCGCGCACGGTGCCCAACTCGTCGGCGAGCCCCGGGCGCGTTGCGTATGCCGGGTCGCCCTTGGACAGCAGCATCGCCGCGAGACGCTGATCGAGCCGACCCCGACGGCGAGCGCTTGAGTCGTGTCGCCCGCTATGTTACGTTGGATCCACCATGAAGCACCTGACGCCCCCGGATGCCGACGCCTTCCTTCACGCGAATCCCGATGCGGTGTTTATCGACTGCCGCAGCGAGATGGAGTACTTGTTCGTAGGACACCCGGTCGGAGCGCACCATGTCGCCTGGAACGACGGATCCGACTGGGCGATCAACCCTCATTTCGTCGGCCAGGTGAAGAAGATCGCCAGCATGAACCGGCCGGTTGTGCTCATTTGCCGCAGCGGCCAGCGCTCTGTCGATGCGGGTCATGCCTTGGAGCAAGCCGGGTTCGGCGAGGTCTTCAACGTGCTCGAAGGATTCGAGGGGTCACTCGACGCGCAGCATCAGCGCAGCAGGATCTGCGGGTGGCGCTTCCACGGGTTGCCCTGGGAGCAGTGCTGAGGTCGAGCCGATTCACGCAGGTGGGATCCGCGAGACGGTCGCGGCAACTGCGAAGTACCCAAGGACGTGCAGAATTTCACGTCGTGTCGTCACTCAATCACGTCGTCCGCCCGCAGCAGCAGCGACTGCGGAATCGTGAGACCAAGTGCCTTCGCGGTCTTCATGTTGATGACGAGCTCGAGCTTGGTCGGCTGCTCGATGGCCAGCTCGCCAGGCTTGGCGCCCTTGAAGATCCGATCGACATAACTCGCAGCACGCCGATACATTTCCTTCAGGTCCGGGCCGTAGGAAACGAGACCTCCTTCGTCCACGAAATCGCGGATCTCGTACATGGCGGGCAGCCGCTGCCGCGCTGCCAACTTCGTGAGCGTCGGCCGGTTTTGGAGGGTCAGCGGGTTGACCTGGACGAAGACCGCCTGCGCCTGCTCCCGCCGAAACTGTGCGAACGCGTCCGGCAGTTCGTCAGCGTTGGCGATCGCCCGTGCTGTCAGACCGATGCCCATCTGCCGTGCGGCGGTCTGCATCTCCGCCAACAGCAGTCGCGTACCGCTCTGGCGACCCTGGTCGAACAGGGTATCCGTGAATCGCAAGGTCAGAATCGCGATCCGCATCGCACCCGGGACGATGTCGCGCAACTGCGAGCTTTCTCGTACTGCGTACGGGTCCGCCCCTGGCGGTAACCGTCCGCGCTTCGACTTCGGGACCGGAAGCGGATCAAGAGCGCGCCCGTCCGCGTTGGCGACAACACGAGACCCCCCGTGGCTGGTCCTACGAAGGAGGTCCGCCGCCTCCTTGCGGGGACGCAGAACTCAATTACAAGTCAAACGTCATGCCCTCCCGTCCCGGCGTGACTCGATAGGCGGGCTTCGCATCGTCGATCGCCTCCGCCATCAGACGATCGAGGTCGGCGTCGGAGTGACCGGGGTCGTGATGAAACGGCACGAGGTGCTTCACTTCCGCCAGCGTTGCGAAGTCCAGCATGTGCCTCAGCGAACTATGCCCCCAGCCGATATAGTTGGAATACTCCTGCGTGGTGTATTGACTGTCGTGAATCAGCAGATCCGCTCCTTCAGCAAGCGCCCCTCCGGACGTCCACGCGCGCGGCAGTGACGGAAAGGCCCGTGCGCCGAGCGCGGGCTCGTGGTCAGGCAAGTACGTCAACACCTTTCCCGGCGCCTCTGAAATGCGGTAACCCACGGTGGGTCCGGGGTGGCATACCAGCGCGGACGCAACGCGGAATTCGCCGATATCCACTTCCCCACAAGGGACCTCGTGCAGATGCAGGTTGCAGGGCAGCTCGCGGAGGCGGACGGGAAAAAGCGGCGGCGACAGGTACCGCATCAGCCGCTCCTGCAAGCTCAGTTGAATGCTGGCCGGCCCCCAGATGTTGACCTCGAAGCCGGGGCGGTACAGTGGGGCGAAGAACCCCAATCCCTGGATGTGATCCAGATGGAGGTGGGTCAGTAGCACATCCACGCGCCGCACCGAAGCGTCGATTGTCGCCGCCATGCGGCGGATGCCCGTCCCCGCGTCGAGCACAACGATGGTGCCCTCGCGTCCGCGCACGGCCACGCACGATGTGTTGCCGCCGTACCGAGCCGTGTCCGGGCCGGGCGTGGCAAGCGAGCCGCGTGTGCCCCACAGCGTCACCCGCACTTCATATCTCCCAGAAGATATTCATCACCCCCAGAAGATGGCCACCCTCGCCGACGAGCGGAAACGCGGTGACCTGCAAATGTCGCCATTCGCGGTCCCCGCTGTGCGTCCATATCGTTCGGGAAACGGGCCGGCGCTGGAGACGCGCCACTCTCATCGGCCGATCTTCGGGCAGGACCGGGTTGCGATCCTCGTCCTCGACGGTGACCAACCTGTTCCACTCGTCAGCGGGGATCTCGCCCGTTTCTTCGAAGCGCTGATTCAGAATCGCCTCGGCCGGCTCGTTGTAGAAGATGAGTGTTCCGTCAGCGTCCACAAGGAGGATGGGCATGGCCACGCAACTGGCCAGCTGTCTGGCCAAAATGATCTGAATGGCCTTGGAGGTCGACATGTTCTTCCCCCTGCGTCCGAGCCGAGATGCAAACGAGACCATAGATTGATCCGATATCGCGCCAGCGGTCAACCTGCGGGTTTTTGGCTACGGAAACAAGCCCGTTCTCGCGACGGTGACGGTGCGCACCCGAACGCGCAAGACGGCCGAAGCGACGTCCGCTGGTTTACTTTGCTGCAATGGCCAAATACCCAAAGAGGTGCCCGAGCGTTGCAACGTAATGCGCTGAGATATCCCAAGGGCGACGCGTCGGGGTTCTCAGCGATCGGCCGGTGTCGACGGCGGGTCGAGGGCAACTACGATCTGACACTGGCTGCCAGATCAAATCTCGGTTAGGACAGATGAAGCAACGGGGCCGCCCGTTTCCGGCGCGACCCCGTGGGTGCTGCGCTCCGCAACGTGCTCACCGACGTCCGGCCTATTGGCCCTCCTTGCGCTCCTTCTCTTTCTCCTTCTGCTCCTTGCTCTTGCCCTCTTCCCGCTTGGGCTCGGGTCGTCCCGCTTGCGGGGGCGGGGGCGGCGGTCCTTTCTGGAGCTGCCCCTGCGGCGGCTGAGGCACCGGCGCGCCTTGCGGCGGACCCTTGTTCTCCTTGCGCGCACGCTCCTGCGGGGGCTGCGGCACCGGCGCAGCTTGCGGCGGCCCGCCACGCCGTTCCTTCGTCTGCTCCTGCGGCGGGGGCAGCGGTACCGGCGCGCCTTGCGGCGGTCCGCCGCGGCGTTCCTTCACCTGCCCCTGCGGCGGCTGCGGCACCGGCGCAGCTTGCGGCGGCGGCGGGGCCGGCGCAGCTTGTTCCGGTGGCCTACCCTTGCCTTCGCGCATCGCCCGCTCCTGCGGCGGCGGCACCGGCGCACCTTGCGGCGGCGGTCCACCCTTGCCTTCCCTCATCGCGCGTTCCCGTGTTGGCTGCGGGACCGTGGCTGCAGCTGGCGGGGTTGCATCCGGGGTGGCGGCGCGCTCGGTCCTTGCGCCCTTGCCTTCGCGCGTCGCGCGCTCCTGCGGCGGCTGCGGGGCAGTTGCCGCACCCGGCGGGGTCGGACCCGGCGTAGCGGCACGCTCGGCCCGTGCGCCCTTGCCTCCGCCTTCCTTGCTCAACGGCTGGGGGGTGCCCGTCGGCGCGACGACCTTAAACTTCGCCGCTTCAGCCGCGCGCGCCGGTTGCATGCCCTTCAGTTTTTCGGGCTCCAACGGCTTGCCCGGCTGCGCGGCGAGCAATGGTG
>JBGPYP010000206.1:0-4753 GCA_041493285.1 Casimicrobiaceae bacterium | reverse complement strand
CTTAAGGCGCGCAAGGGCAGCTTCCGCAAGTGGGATCACCAGCTGCTGCAGGAGATGTACGTGGTCAAGGTCAAGGACAAGGCGAAGATGAAAGACAAATGGGACATCTTCGACATCGTCCAGGCCGTGCCTGGCGCGAACGAAGACCTCGAGCTGATCCAGCCGACGCAGGCCGAGAATCCCTGCAAGATGGCTTAGAGGGGCGGTCTGCGTTAGGTTCTGAAAAAGTCCGTTCGTGCTGAGCTTGTCGAAGCATGAACGGACAACTCTGTCTCAGCAACCGTACCCTGCCCGTTCGCGTCCGTTTCTTAGGCGCATCGTGATCGCCATCGTCGTCGAACAGATCATCAACGGCCTGCTCGTCGGCTCGTATTACATCGTGCTGGCGCTGGGCCTGTCGATGATCTTCAGTCTGGGCGGGGTCGTCAATCTCGCGCACGGTGCCTTCTACGCGGTCGGCGCGTACTTCGCCTACGAAATCCAGAAATTCGCCGGCTTCGGCGGCGCGGTCGTCCTTTCGCCGATCTGCGTCGCGCTCCTCGGCGTCGCCATCGAGCGTGCGTTCCTGCAGCGTCTCTACCGCGAGGACCCGATGCTGGGCCTGCTGTTCACCTTCGGGCTCGCACTGACGATCGAGCAGAGCCTGCGGCTGATCTGGGGCACGACCGGCCTGCCGTTCTCGATTCCCGATTCATTGCGCGGCACGCTGCTCGCCGGTGATTTCATCTATTCGTACTATCGCTTGACCGTACTCGGCGTCTCGGCCGCGGCGGTTATCGGCTGCTGGCTGCTGCTCAACAAAACTCCGTTCGGCATGATCGTTCGCGCCGGCACGCGCGACCCGGAAATGGTGCGCGCGCTCGGCATCAGCCTGCGTCCGGCGCTGGCGGCGGTGTTCGCGTTGGGTGTCGGCCTCGCCGGACTCGCCGGCGTGATGTCGGGCCCGCTCGCCGGCGTCCAGCCCGCGATGGGCACCGAGATTCTCACGCCGACGTTCGTGGTGGTCGTCATCGGCGGCCTGGGCAGCTTCTGGGGTGTGGTCGTCGCGGGATTGCTGGTCGGCGTCGTGCGCGGCATCACCGTGCTGTTCTATCCGCCGGCGGCCGAGGCGTCGATGTACATCCTGATGATCCTGGTGCTGCTCTTCCGCCCGCGCGGCCTGATGGGCGAGCGCTTCGAGAAGTTCGAGTGACGAACGAGCGGCCGCTGCCGGTGCTCGCTCTCGCGCTCGTTGCGCTGCCGTTCGTCATGCGCGCCATCGGCATGACCGAGAGCCTCGGTACCGAGATCGCGCTCTTTGCGTTGGTGGGCCTGGGCTTCAATCTGCTGCTCGGTTACACCGGACTGCTGTCGTTTGGCCACGGCCTATTCTTCGGCTTCGCCGCGTATGCCGCGGCGCTGTCGCAATTGCATTGGTTCCACGATAGCTTGATATTGCCCGTATTGTTCGCCGTGGTGGCGACTGCGCTGCTCGGCCTCAGCGTCGGTTTTTTTGCGTTGCGCCGGCGCGGCGTCTATTTTTCGCTGCTGACGCTCGCGTTCACTGCGCTCGCGTTCTTTTTCGCGTTTCGCTGGACGGAATTCACCGGTGGCGAGTCGGGGCTCCGCGGTGTCACGCGTCCGGTAGTCGGCCCGATCGACCTGAACAACCAGGTCGTCTTTTACGCGCTCACCGCGATCGTCGTCTTCGCGGCGGCATGGGTCCTGCTGCGGATCGTGCGCTCGCCCTTCGGCAGCGTGCTCGTGGCAATCCGCGAGAACGAGCAGCGCGCGCTGTTCGCGGGCTACCCGGTCCGTCTCTACAAATTGGTAGCCTTCGTCATCTCCGCCACGCTCGTCGGCATTGCCGGCAGCCTGTTCGCATTTCTTAAGTCCATCGTGTCCGCGGACACCGTGCACGTCTCGTTCTCCGGCGAAATTGTCGCGCTGACCATCATTGGCGGCACGCGTAGCTTCCTCGGGCCGGTGCTGGGGGCACTGTTCTACATTCTCTTCCGCGAGCTCTTGTCGGGCTACACCGACTCGTGGATGTTCTGGCTCGGGCTCTTGTTCATGGCGTTCATCCTGTATTCGCCAGCCGGTCTGATCGGGTTGGGCACGCGGCTGTGGACGCATTACGAAAAGCTCTCCGGCAGGCTCGACATGGAGGCGGCGGCGATGGCGGGCCGGCACACGCCGCAGCCCGGACAGGCGGTCCCGGCGTTCCTCTGCCGTCCGGCCGGCGGCGCGGATAGCGTCGTCCTCGAGTGTGATTCCGTCGCCAAGCGCTTCGGCGAATTCGCCGCCGTGGATCACGCCAGCCTGCGTCTCGCGGACCGCAGCCTGCATGCATTGATCGGACCGAACGGCGCCGGCAAGACCACGCTGTTCAACGTGATTTCGGGCTTGTATCCGGCGGATGCTGGGACGATCGCGCTGTCCGGTCAGCGCATCGACGCCCTGTCCGCCGATCGCGTGGCGCGATTAGGTCTGGCGCGCTCGTTTCAGATCACCAATCTGTTCCCAGCACTGCCGGTCGCGGAAAATATTCGCCTCGCCTGCCAGGCACGCGACCCAGAGCGGTTCGCGATGTGGCGACGGGTATCAACGCTTGCAACGGTCGGCGCCGAGACCCACGCGCTGATCCGCTTCCTGGGACTCGAAGGGCTGGAAAGCGTTCCGGTGTCGAGCCTCTCCTATGGCGGACAGCGGCTGCTCGAGATCGGCGTTCCGCTGGCGGCGCGACCGCGCGTGCTGTTGCTCGACGAACCGCTGGCAGGCCTCGCCGCGGCCGAGCGCGAGCGCATCGCGGGATTGATCCGAAGTCTGGTGCCGGAGATGGCGATCCTGCTCGTCGAGCATGACATGGATCGCGTGTTCCAGCTGGCCGATCGCATCACGGCGATGAACGAAGGCCGCGTGATCGCCGAGGGCAGGCCCGCCGAAGTGCGCGCCGACGCGGAGCTGCAGCGCGTATATCTCGGCGACGGCGCGGTCAGAGCCGCGGCGGCGCGAGTCGAACGCGCCGGCGTCACGGCGGCGCCGATCATCGAGGTCGATGCGATCAATACGTTCTACGGCAAGAGCCACGTGCTGCACGACGTCTCGTTTCGCGTCCGTGAGAACGAGGTGGTCGCGCTCCTCGGGCGCAACGGCGCCGGCAAGACGTCGACGTTCAAGAGCATCATGGGCCTCGTTCGGCCTGCGACCGGGCGGGTGCTGCTCGGCGCCGAGCGCATCGACGGCAAACCGCCCGAGCAGGTCGCCCGCCTCGGCGTCGGCCTGGTGCCGCAGGGGCGGCGACTGTTCTCCGGCCTGACCGTTGCGGAGAACCTCGCGCTCGGCGCCTTGCGCCGCGACGCAGGGAACGCCGACGGTGTACACTGGGATCTGGCGCGCGTGTTCGAAATCTTCCCGCGCCTGCGCGAGCGGATGCATGTCAAGGCGGACCGTCTCTCCGGCGGCGAGCAGCAGATGGTTGCGATCGCGCGGGCGCTGTCCGGCAACGTGCGGCTACTGCTCCTCGACGAGCCATTCGAAGGACTTTCGCCGGCAATGGTCGACGAAGTGTTTGCTGCGATCGAGCACCTGCGCCGCCAGATCTCGATCGTGATCATCGAACACCATCTCGATCTCGTCCTCGCGCTTGCCGACCGCGCCGTCGTGCTCGATCGCGGGCACGTGAGCCATGAGGGACCGTCGCAACCATTGCTCAACGATCTCGACTTTCGGAAAAAGGTGCTCTGGATATGAACAATTCGGCCAAAGAATTGCGGGTGCTCGTTACCGCCGGCGCAGCCGGCATCGGCAAGGCGTTTGCGGAAACCTTCGCCGACGCCGGCGCCAAGGTCTTCATCTGCGACGTCGACGCTGCCGCGTTGGACGCTCTTCGCGCGGCACGGCCGGAGATCGGCAGCTGCATCGCCGACGTCGCCGATCCGAAGGCCGTCGACGCGCTTTTCGACGCCGCGACCGCATTCTTGAGCGGACTCGACGTGCTCATCAACAACGCCGGCATCTCCGGCCCGACGGCGCCGGTCGAGGCGATCGCCATCGCCGACTGGAATCGCACGATCGCCGTCGATCTGAACGGAATGTTCTATTGCACCCGCCGCGCGGTTCCGCTGCTCAAGGCAGCGGGCGGCGGCAGCATCATCAACCTGTCGTCGGTGGCCGGGCGGCTCGGCTATCCGCTGCGTACGCCCTACTCGGCGGCCAAATGGGCGGTGGTCGGGTTCACCAAGAGCCTCGCGATGGAGCTGGGCCCGGCGAAGATCCGCGTCAACGCGATCCAACCCGGCATTGTCGAAGGCGAGCGCATCGAGCGCGTGATCTCCGCCAAGGCCAAGGCGCTCGGCGTGAGCTTCGACGACTACAAGCAGCAGTTGCTGTCCAAGGTGTCGCTGCGCCGGACGGTGAGCCCGGCGGACATCGCGAACATGGCGCTCTTCCTCGCCACCGATGCCGGTCGCAACATTTCGGGACAGGCGTTGTCGATATGCGGCAACGTCGAGTCGCTGGTCTGATGCCTGCTGCAGCGACGGTCGGGAAAACAAGAGTCGGCATCATCGGCGCGGGCCTGATCGGTCGCGGCTGGGCGATCGTCTTTGCGCGCGCGGGCCACTCGGTGGCGATTTACGATGCCGACGCTGCGGCGCAACGGGCGAGTCTCGACGCGCTCGATGCCGCGCTCGGCGACCTGGAGGCAGCCGGGCTGCTCGACGAGGATCCCGCCGCCATTCGGGCGCGGATCGAGGCCGTCGGCAGCCTCGCG
>JBGPYP010000392.1:0-2333 GCA_041493285.1 Casimicrobiaceae bacterium | reverse complement strand
GCTGCGCGGCGGCGTCGCGCGCCTGCACCGCGCGCTGGCGCAGATGATGCTCGACACGCACACCATCGAGCACGGTTATACCGAACGCTACGTCCCGTTCATCGTCAACGGCGAGTCACTGACCGGCACCGGCCAACTGCCGAAATTCGAGGATGATCTGTTCTGGGTGACCAAGGGCGGCGCGCCCGACGAGGCGCGGATGTACCTGATTCCTACCGCCGAGGTTCCGCTCACGAATCTGGTGCGCGACGCGATCCTGCCCGGCGACGCGCTGCCGCTCAAGCTCACCGCGCACACCCCGAGTTTCCGCTCGGAGGCGGGCAGCTACGGCAAGGACACGCGCGGCATGATCCGCGTCCATCAGTTCGAGAAGGTCGAGTTGGTGCAGATCGTGCACCCTGACCGGTCCTACGATGCGCTGGAGGAGATGACCGGGCACGCCGAGCGGATCCTGCAGAAGCTCGAGCTGCCCTATCGCGTCATCACGTTATGCACGGGCGACACGGGGTTCGCGTCGGCAAAAACCTACGATCTCGAAGTCTGGCTGCCGGGCCAGGGGCGGTATCGCGAGATTTCGTCGTGCTCGAACTGCGAAGCCTTCCAGGCGCGGCGCATGCAGGCGCGCTTCCGCAACGCGCAGGGCAAGCCGGAGCTGGTGCATACGCTCAACGGGTCGGGGCTGGCGGTCGGTCGCGCACTGGTCGCGGTCATGGAGAACTACCAGCGCGCCGACGGCGGCATCGACGTCCCAGCGGTACTGCGGCCGTACATGGGCGGCGTCACGCAGATCGCGCCCGCGACGTGATGGGCTAGAAGTCGTCTCAAGAGCGTCGCGAGCAGCCCCAAGCGCGCGAAGGCCCGCAGCGAGCCCCGAGACAGTACCGAAGAAGTACGGCGAGGGGCGAGCGAGGATACGACAAGGCGATTGGGGCGCACAGCAGCTATTGAGATGGCTTCTATTGAGTGGCGTGCAGCCGCGCGCCGTAGTAGGGGTTCTCGAACCGGAGCAGGACGTCGTAATACGCGCGCACCGTCTCCACGAACACGACCGCTTGCCCCCCGCGCGCGACGCCGAACTTGGTGTCGTCGGCAAGCTCGGCCTGAGCGAGGAGCGGCAACGTCTTCTTGAGATCGCTCCACGAATCCGGATTGAGCCTGCGCCGCGCGGCGAGCACGCGCGCATCCTCGAGATGGCCGATGCCGATGTTGAATGCGGCCAGAGCAATCCAGGTCCGGTCGGGTTCGGCGATCCGCGCCGGCAGCGAGCGCTTGAGATCCGCGAGGTAGCGCGCGCCGGCGTCGATGCTCTGCCGCGGGTCGAGCCGCTCGCGCACGCGCAGCCGCTTGGCCGTGTCCTCGGTCAGCATCATCATGCCGCGGACGTTAGTCTCGCTCGTCGCCTGCGGGTTCCAGTGCGATTCCTGGTAGGCGATCGCGGCGATCAGCCGCCATTCGATGCCGCTTTCCAGCTGCGCCTGATGGAACAGCGCGGCGAAGGCGGGAAGCACGGTGCGGATGCGGTCCTGGAGCACGCCGGCGTCGATGCGCTCGACCCGGCGCACGTGGCCGAAGTAACGGTCGATCAGCCGTTGGAGCGTCCCGTCCTTCCCGATCCTGGCAAAGAACGCATTGACCTTCTCGAGCAGTGTCGCCTGCGTCGCGGACAGCACCCAGACCAGCTCCTGCTTGGGGCCGACCGCGAACGCGGTCTCGACGTTGAGGAACACGTTGCGCACGAGCGCGGCCTCATTCGAGGCGACCACCGCGTAGCCGAACGAGCCCTCGGAGACCTGCTCGATCAAACCGTCGGCAGCAGGCAGCGCGAGCGGGCGCCACTTCACGTCGGGATGATCGCCGCGTACTTTCGCCAGCGCCGTTTCGAGGCCCGTGCCGTCGACGATGCCGACGGTCTCGCCGGTCAGATCGGCCCAAGACTCCGGTTTGAAGCCGTCGCTGTTGTAGACGAGCACCGGCTCGATCGCATAGTAGCCGCTGCTGTAGAGCAACGAGCCCGCGGTGCGTTCGATGCCCGCGCTCGCAGACCGGAAAAGGCCTCCGGCGCCGATCTGCGCCTCGCCGCTCACGGTTTTCTCGAGCAGCTGGAGCGCGTTGTCGGCGGGCACGATTCGGAGCGGCAAGCCGACCTCGCGCGCAAACAGCGTGGCCAGCTCGCGATCGAAGCCCGCCGCATCGCCGTCGGGCCCGACGAACCACGTCGTCGGGCCGGGCCGCATCGCCATGACGAGTTCCTGCGCCTGCTGCTGCGGCGGCGGCAGGGGCGAGGGCCCGCAAGCGGCCAACGCGCCCATGCAACTCCACAGGATGAATTTTCG
>JBGPYP010000102.1:0-8529 GCA_041493285.1 Casimicrobiaceae bacterium | reverse complement strand
TGAAAGAGAACGGCGCGGCGCCGGAACGATAGCCCAGGCGCAATGTTCCGTCAGCCTTGAGCTGGTCGAGCGTGCGCGACGGGTCGGCGGCGAAGGCGAGGCCGATCACGAAGCTAAGGCACGCCGCGGCGCAAGTCCGCGTCAGAACGCCGCGATCGCGAGCCAAGCGCATTCTCCCCCGGGGACGATGCTCACCGGCGCCAATCGCGCGGCAAAGCTCGCGAAGTGTAGCATGGGCGCTCTGCGCTCACGTAAGCGGCGCGGCGGGCGCGCTATAATGCGACCGCGGTTTGCCGCGCCCCGGTGCAGGATCTGTCGCCGTGCGCCGCATGGTCGGTCATTCTTCCTCACCACACGCTGTCGCCGCGAGGTGTCCCGTGAAACGTTCGTTGCCGCTGGTTCTTCTCCTCGCCGGCCTGTTGCCGCTTGGCGCTCTCGCGCAGCGCACGCCGGACACGCTCGCCAAGATCAAGGCGGCCAAGTCGATCACCGTCGCCTTCTCGGCCGATTCGTTGCCGTTCTCGTACATCGAGACGGACAATCAGCCCGCCGGCTACTCGATCGACCTGTGCAAGCGCGTGATCGCCGCGCTCGGGCGCGTGACCGGCGTGCCTGAGCTCAAGGTCAACTGGGTCGTCGATACCGTCCCGAACCGCGTTGCGATGGTCGCCGGCGGCAAGGCCGACATGGAGTGCGCGAACACCACCCAATCCCAGTCGCGGTTGAAGGAGGTCGACTTCAGCAACCTCATCTTCGTCGATGGTGGCGGCTTCCTGGTCCGTGCGGATTCCCCGGTCAACGGTTTCGGCGACCTCGCGGGCAAGTCGATCGCGGTCACGGCCGGCACGACGACCGAGAAGCGCGTCGGTGCAATGTTGAAGGATCGCTTGATCGACGCCAAGATCGTGCCGGTCAAGGACGGCGTCGAGGGCGTCGCGCTGCTCGAAGTCGGCGCGGTCGCCGCGTTCGCGAGCGACAAGATCAAGCTCGTCGGCCTGGCCGCGCAGGCGAAGAACCCGAAAGCGTTCGCGCTGCTCGCCGAAGACCTGTCGTTCGAGCCCTACGCGTTCATGCTGCCGCGCAACGACTCGGCGTTCCGGCTCGAGGTCAATCGCGCGCTGACGCAGGTCTACCTGTCCGGCGCGATCGACCAGATCTTCGCCAAGTGGCTGGGCCCGTTGGGACGCCCCAGCGGATTGCTCGCTGCGATGTACCTTCTGAACGCGATTCCCGACTGAAGGAGGCCGAATCATGATGATGTCGATGCAACGGCTTATCCCCGGCGCTGTCGCGACCGCCGCGCTCATTTGCGTACTGAGCGGCGCGCTCCTCCTTGGCGGCTGCGGACCGCAACCGACCTACCAGGTCGTGCAGAGCCCCCCGCCGGCGCGCGTCGGCACGGTCGAGTCGGTGCGCGAAGTGGTCGAGCAGAAGGATCCCAGCGGCGCGGGGCTGATCGTCGGCGGTCTCGTCGGAGCAGGCTTGGGGAGCCTGGTCGGCGGTGGCACGGGCCGCACCGTAGCGACGGTCGTCGGCGCGGTCGGTGGCGGCTATGTCGGCAACCAGGTCGAAAAGTCGCAAACGCAGGTCGTCTATCAGATCGGCATCAAGTACGACGACGGGAGCTGGGCGACGATTCGCCAGACCGCGCCGACCGGCCTGCGCATCGGCGATCGCGTGCGCGTCACGGGCTACGGCGTCGAACTGTTGCGTTAGACTACTGCAGGGTGATTGCAAATCGTCACGAGCAGGGCCGGCTGCCTCATTTGCCAACTGAGGTCCCACAGCGAGGCGCGAGACGGCACACAGTTAGTACGGCGAGCGCCGCGCGAGGAAACAACGACGCAGACGGCCCGCACAGCAGGTTTGCATCGCCCGGTCAGTGATACCCCGACCCGGACTTAACCTTCCCGCGGAACACCCAGTACGACCAGCCGGTGTACATGACGATGATCGGCAGCAGGAATAGCGTGCCGATCATGAGAAAGGCCTGCGCCTTCGCGGCCGACGCCGCCGCCCAGAGCGTGATCGTGTAGGGCACGACCATCGGCCAGATGCTGATCCCCAGGCCGAGGTAGCACATCAGGAACAGCCCCAGCGCAGCTAAGAACGGCGCGACGTCGCGCTTGGCGGCCAGCGCGCGCCACAGCCAGATGAACAGCGCCAGCGTGATCAGCGGCACCGGCGAGAGCCACAGCAGATTCGGCCACGCGAACCAGCGCTGTGCAATCTGCGGCTGCAGGAACGGCGTCCAGAGGCTCACCATGCCGATGAACGCCGCGACACCGAGCGTGAGGATGCGCGCCTTGCGGCAGGCCCAGTCCTTGAGCGCGCCCTCGGTCTTCATGACCAGCCAACACGCGCCGATCAGCGCGTAGCCGACGATAAGGCCGACGCCGGTGAGGAGCGCGAACGGCGTCGCCCAATCCAGGCTCCCTCCCGCGTACTGTCGCCCGGCGACCGGTATTCCCTGCACGTAGGTGCCCAGCACCACGCCTTGGGCGAAAGTCGCGACCACGGAGCCGAAGAAAAACGAGCGGTCCCAGCGAACGCGCCGCGGCGAGATGTGGCGGAACTCGAACGCGACGCCGCGGAAGATCAGCCCGAGCAGCATGAACAGGATCGGGAAGTACACCGCGGGAATGATGATCGCGAAGGCGAGCGGGAACGCGGCGAGCAGCCCAATGCCGCCCAGCACCAGCCAGGTCTCGTTGCCGTCCCAGATCGGCGCCACCGAGGCCATCATCAGATCGCGGCTCTGATCGTCGGGCGCGAGAGGAAAGAGGATGCCGACGCCGAGATCGAAGCCGTCGAGCAGGACGTACATGAACACGGCGAGCCCGAGAATGCCGGCCCAAAGCGGAACGAGATCGAGCGCCATATCGCGGCCTCCTTGAACGGCCATCTTGCAAACGTCGCGTCGCCCACGCGCGATCCCCACGCTTCAAGTGGGGCGACCGCCGAGGCGGAGCGAAGCTCCGCGAGCGAAGCGAGTGGAGGCGACCCGAGCCGGGCGCGAGGGCCGACGACGCTACGCAACGCGTTCACGCCACCATGGCGGAGGCCCCTCGCCGCGGGCTCGCGCCGCTACTCCACCTCCATCGCTCCCGACAGCGGTCGCGCGGCGGTGCGAGCGGGATGATGCTCGCCGACCGCCGCTTTCGCCACCGGACCGGCGCGCAGGAAGCGCAGCAGCAAATATCCGCCCGCGCCGAAGATCGCGATGTACGCGACGGCGTAGACCGCGAGCGAGATTAGCACGTCGACACCGGCGAGCGAGGGCGTGACCCCGTCTCGCGTCCGCATCAGGCCGTACACGAGCCACGGCTGGCGTCCGACCTCGGTCGTCACCCAGCCGGCCATGACGGCGACGAAGCCGAGCGGCGATACCAGCTCGCAGCACTTCAGGAACCCGCGCGCTTTCACGAATGCGTGCCGCCAAACCCACCAGCTCCATACGACCAGTGCGAACGTGAGCACGCCAATGCCGACCATGGCGCGGAATGCGAAGAACGGGATCGCCACCGGCGGCCGATCTTCGGGCGCGAACTCCTTGAGCCCGCGCACGACCCCGTCGCGATCGTGGCGCAGGATGAGCGAGCCGGCCGCGGGGATACCCACCTCGAAGCGATTGGTCTCCGCTTTTTCGTCCGGTAGCGCGAACAGCAGCAGCGGCATTCGGCTCTGCGTTTCCCAGTTGGCTTCCATGGCCGCGATCTTCGCCGGCTGATATTCGAGCGTGTTGAGCCCGTGCAGGTCGCCGATCAGGATTTGCAATGGAACGAGCAGGGTCAACAGGCCGAACGCCTGCTTGAGCATCACCACCCCTTCCTCCCGGAACCGGTCCGCACGCAGGTGATACGCGGCGACCCCGGCGACGACCAGTGCGGTCGTGATGAAAAACGCCATCGTGGTGTGCGCGAGCCGATACAAAGACGACGGATTGAAAATGACGGCGAACCAGTCCGTCGGGAAAAAACGGCCGTCGACCACGCTGAAACCCGCGGGAGTCTGCATCCAGCTATTGACCGCGAGGATCCAGAAGGTGGAGAACAGCGTGCCCACCGCCACCATGATCGCCGCAAACAAATGCACCCATGGCGGAACGCGCGAGCGTCCGAACAGCAGCACGCCCAGGAAGCCCGCCTCGAGGAAAAATGCCATCAGCCCTTCGTAGGCCATCAGCGGCCCGATGATGTCGGCGGCGATGTCGGAGAAGCGGCTCCAGTTGGTCCCGAACTGGAACGGCATGACGATTCCTGACACCACGCCCATGCCGAAAGACACGGCAAAGAGCTTCAGCCAGAACTGAGAAAGGCGGAGATAGACCGGCCGGCGCGTCATGAAGTGCAGACCCTCGAGCACCGCGATGTACGACGCGAGTCCGACGGTAAACGCCGGCAGGAGGATGTGCAGCGCGACCACCCAGACGAACTGGAGGCGCGACAGCAACACCGCATCGAGAGACATGGGTTACGCGCGGAAGAGAAGCGCGGCCACTATAGCACGCCCTCGCGCGGGCGACCGGCGAGGTGGAGCGAGGCTCGACGAGCCTTAGCGAGTGGAGGCGACCCGAGCCGGGAGAGAGGGCCGAAAACGATGCGTAACGTATGCAGGTGACCGTGGTGGAGACCATCGCCGCGCGCGGCGCGAAGCATATAATAGCGCCTCGGGCGGAGTGCCCGTGGTCAAGACAAATCAAATGGAGCGGACCATGTCGAACAAACGCATTACCCGATTCTTGCTGGGCTTTGGCGCGCTGCTGTTGTTCGCGGGCGCGGGCGGCGCGCTGGCGCAGGGCGCCCAGCAGAAACTGGTCGACAGCGCCGACAAGACGCTGTCGAACTTCCTGCGCGATCCGGATATGACCTGGCTGCAACAAAACATCCATCGCGCCAAGGCGATCATGATCGCGCCCGAAGTCGCCAAGGCCGGCTTCATCTTCGGCGGCTCCGGCGGCCGCGCGGTAGTCATCGCGCACGACGCGAAGACCGGCAAGTGGGTTGGCCCCGCGTTCTATGCGATGGCTACGGCGAGCGTCGGCTTCCAGGCCGGCATCTCGGTATCGGAAGTCGTAACGCTGGTCATGACCGACAAGGGCTTCAACTCGCTGCTCGCCACGTCGTTCAAGGTCGGCGGCGACGCAAGCATCGCGGCCGGGCCGGTAGGCGCCGGCGCGAAATCGGACGTCGTGGCCGACCTCGTCTCGTTCGCCCGCGCCAAGGGCGTTTACGGCGGGTTGAATCTCGACGGAACCGTCGTCACCGCCAGCGACGACTGGAACGAGCTGTACTACCAAAAGAAGCCGATCCTGCCGCCGGACATCCTGGTACGCATGAGCGCGCACGCGAAGGGGAGCGACAAGCTATTGGCCGACGTCGCTCGCGCCGCGGGCAAGAAGTAGCCAAAGTGCGGCGGTGACGCGGTCCGTCGCTCGTTCGCGCTCGTTGGCGCGCAGTGGCGTGTCACCGCGGGGGCGTCGGGCGAAGCGGGGCTGGCGTCACATCCGGCGGGAGAGCGCCGCATGAGCGCCGCGGGCGAGGTTCGCTTCATCCTCGACGGAGAGATCGTCCGCGTTGCGGGCGTCTCTCCGCAGACGACGCTGCTCGAGTACCTGCGCGAGCACCTCGGCCGCACCGGGACCAAGGAGGGTTGCGCCGAGGGCGACTGCGGCGCCTGCACCGTGGTCACGGGCGAGCTCTCCGACGGTGACGAGATCCGCTGGCGGCCGATCAACGCCTGCATCAGGCTGCTGCCCACGATCGATGGCAAGGCGCTCGTCACCGTCGAAAGCCTCAGGTCTCAAGGCGGCGCGCTGCACCCGGTGCAACAGGCATTGGTCGAGTGTCACGCCTCGCAATGCGGTTTCTGCACGCCCGGCTTCGCGCTGTCGCTGTTCGGGCTGTACAAGAGCACGCGCCGCTGCGGCCGCGCGCTCGTCGACGATGCGCTGTCGGGGAACCTTTGCCGTTGCACGGGCTATCGACCGATCATTGCCGCGGCGGAGCGCATGCACGCGCTGCCCGCGGCAAGCGGCTGGCGCGGTCCGGGGATCGACGCGCAGGGCCGACGCATCGTCAGCGACGAGGAGCGCGCGCTCGCGGCGCAACTCGCTGGGCTACGCCGCACTTCGACGCTTGACTTGGCGTATGTGGGCCAGCGTTACTTCGCACCGGCGAGCGCGGACGAGCTGGCCGCATTGTGTCTTGCACATCCCGACGCGCGATTGGTCGCCGGCGCGACCGACGTCGGTCTCTGGGTGACCAAGCAGCATCGCGACCTCGGCACGATCATCTACACCGGCGATGTGCGCGAACTGCTCGCGATCGTCACGACCCCCACGCAGCTCGAGATCGGCGCCGCGGTCTCGCTCACCGACGCCTTCGCGCTGATCGGCCGGCACTACCCCTCGCTCGCGGAAGTCTGGTCGCGCTTCGCCTCGGTGCCGATCCGGAACTCGGGCACGCTGGGCGGCAACATCGCCAACGGCTCGCCGATCGGCGACTCGATGCCGGTGCTGCTTGCGCTCGGAGCATCGCTTATCCTCCGCCGCGGCGACGCGCGACGCGAGCTGCCGCTCGAGGATTTCTACCTCGGTTACCAGCAGACCGCGCGGAAAGCGGGCGACTTTGTCGAATCGGTGCGCGTCCCGCTGCCCATTCCCGGCGCGGAGGTGCGTGCGTACAAGCTGTCCAAGCGGTTCGACCAGGACATCTCCGCGGTTTTCGTCTGCTTCCATCTGCGCCGCGACGCGCAAACACCGGAAACGTGTGTCGCCGACCTCCGCATCGGTTGCGGCGGCGTGGCGGCGATCCCGAAGCGCGCGACGCATTGCGAGCGGGCGCTCGCCGGCGGCCGCTGGGACGAGACCGCGATCGCGGCCGGCCAAGCCGCGCTCGAGCGCGACTTCGAGCCGATATCCGACATGCGCGCGAGCGCCGCGTATCGGCTTACGGCGCTCAAGAATCTACTGCGCCGGTTTCACGTCGAGACCGCGCACCCCGGCGTCCCGACGCGCGCCGTGGAGTTCATGGCGCCATGACCGATCGCTTCGAACATCCGCCGGGATCCACGCTCGTCGGCGAGGCGCTCGTGCACGACAGCGCGCACCTGCACGTCGCGGGCGAGGCCGCGTATGTCGACGATATCGTCGAGCCGCGCGGCACGCTGTACGCGGCGCTCGGCAAGAGCGAGAAAGCGCACGCGCGCATCCGCGGCGTCGATCTCGCCGCGGTTCGTGCTGCGCCCGGCGTGGTCGCGGTCGTGACCGGCGGCGACATCCCCGGCGTCAACGACGTCGGGCCGGTGATCCACGACGAGCCGATCCTCGCCGACACGCTGGTGCAGTACGTCGGCCAACCGGTCTTCGCCGTCGCGGCGACGTCGGTGAACGCTGCGCGCCGCGCGGCGTCGCTCGCCGCAATCGAATACGCTGAATTGCCCGCGATCTTTACGATCGACGAGGCGCTGGCCGCCCAGTCCTTCGTGCTACCGACCGAGCGGCTTGCCCGCGGCGACGCCGCGGCCGCAATTCGCGCGGCCCCGCACCGGCTCACGGGCCGCTTCCGCTGTGGCGGCCAGGATCACTTCTATCTCGAGGGCCAGATCTCGCTGGCGATTCCGCGGGAAGATGGCGGGATGCTCGTGCACTGCTCGACGCAGCATCCGGGCGAAATTCAGCTGCAGGTCGCGCATGCCCTGGGGTTGCCCGTACACCGCGTCGGCGTCGAGTGCCGGCGCATGGGCGGCGCGTTCGGCGGCAAGGAGACACAGGCGGGGTTGTACGCCTGCGTCGCGGCGATCCTCGCCCACCGCACCGGCCGCGCAGTGAAGATGCGCGTCGATCGTGACGACGACATGATGCAGACCGGCAAGCGGCACGCGTTCCGCTACGACTACGAGGTGGGCTTCGACGACGACGGCCGTATCCACGGCCTCGATCTCGTGCTCGCCTCGCGCTGCGGCTTCTCGGCGGACCTGTCCGGCCCCGTCAACGACCGGACGATGTTCCACGTCGATAACTGCTATTTCCTCGAGAACCTCGCGCTCACCTCGTATCGCTGCAAGACCAATACCGTCTCCGACACCGCATTTCGCGGCTTTGGCGGGCCGCAGGGCATGTTCGCGATCGAATACATCCTGGACGATATCGCCCGCCATCTCCGTCTGGACCCGTTCGACGTCCGCCGCGCCAACTTCTACGGCGACGCGCCCCGGGACGAGACGCCGTACCGGATGAAGGTCGAGGACAACGTGATGCCGGAGCTCTCGGCCCGGCTTGCCGAGCGCGCGCGCTATCGCGAGCGCCGCGCCGAAATCATCGCGTGGAACCGGAAGAGCCCCATTCTCAAACGCGGGATTGCGCTGACTCCGGTGAAATTCGGCATCTCGTTCACCGCGACGCATTATAACCAGGCGGGCGCGCTGGTGAACCTCTACACCGACGGCACGGTGCTGTTGAACCACGGCGGCACCGAGATGGGCCAGGGGCTCTACACCAAGGTGGCGCAAATCGTCGCGCACGAGCTG
>JBGPYP010000153.1:0-6286 GCA_041493285.1 Casimicrobiaceae bacterium | reverse complement strand
GCCGCGCTCAAGCACCTGCACATCACGACCGATTTCAGCGAATCGCAGCTCGAACTCATCACCGGCGTGCAGACCAGCACGGAGGATTGTGCGAAGGAGCTGACCGAGATCCACCAGGTCGTCTTCCGCGCCATCGGCGACGAGCTGCTGTGGGGCTCGAGCATGCCTTGCGGGCTGCCTGCGGACGAGGCGATTCCCATCGGCCGTTACGGGACCTCCAACATCGGCCGGATGAAGACCGTGTACCGCATGGGCCTGTCGCATCGCTACGGACGGCGCATGCAGACGATCTCCGGCATTCACTACAACTTCTCCCTGCCCGACGGTCGCACCAACGACGACTACTTCGCGCTGATCCGCAACTTCCGGCGGCACTCGTGGCTGTTGCTCTACCTCTTCGGCGCCTCGCCCGCGGTGTGCCCGAGCTTCGTCGCCGGCCGCGATCACCCCTTGCAGCGCTTGAGCGCCGACACGCTCTATCTGCCGAACGCGACGTCGCTGCGCATGGGACGGCTCGGCTACCAGAGCGATGCGCAGGCCTCGCTCGCTGTGAGCTACAACGATCTCCAGAGCTACGCGGCCTCGCTGGAAGAAGCGATGACGAAACCGTATCCACCGTACGAGGCGATCGGCATCCGGCACGGCGACGATTACCGCCAGCTCGCCACCAGCCTCCTGCAGATGGAGAACGAGTTCTACGGCACGATCCGGCCCAAGCGCGTGATCCGCCCGGGCGAGCGTCCGCTGCGTGCGCTGCGCGACCGCGGCGTCGAATACGTCGAGGTGCGGCTGATGGACCTCGACCCGTTCGTGCCGATCGGCATCACCGCGGGCACGATGCGCTTGCTCGACATCTTCCTTCTCCACTGCCTGCTCTGCGACAGCCCGCCCGACTCGCCGGAGGAACTCTCCGCGATCATCGATAACAAGCTCGCCGTCGCGTCGCGCGGCCGCGAGCCGGGCCTGCGGCTCGATCGGGACGGCGACGAAGTGCCGCTTACGGAGTGGGGCGGAGAGGTGCTCGCCGATTGCGGTCCGATCGCGGCGGCGCTCGACAGCGCCAACGGCGGCAGCGCCTACCGCGATGCGCTGGCCGCCGCGGTGGCGGCGCTTGCCGATCCCGACGCGACGCCATCGGCGCGCGTGCTGCAGGCGCTCAAGCGCGACCACGACGACTCGTACGTCCGCTTCGTGCTCGCGCAGTCGCGCGCGCATCGCGACACGATCATGAAGCTGCCATTTCCGCCTGAAGTCGCCGAGCGCTTCGCGCGCCTTGCGCAAGAGTCGCTCGACGAACAGCGCCGCATCGAAGCGGCCGATAGTGTTCCGTTCGAGACCTTCCGGCAGCAGTATCTGGCGCCGATAAGGTTGAGCGAGTGAGGGCGTAGTCTGGGGTGAGCGCAGCGAACTCCGGGATTCGTCCGGATCAGGAACCCGGGCCTGCTAGCGTGCCAGTTTCCTCAACGCGTCGCGGTTCTTGCGCATGATGGATCCAGCTGCGTTCAACTGCGACGTGGGAGCCCGCTTGGGTCGGCCGCGGCGCGGATGCCCACGCGCTGCTGTCGGGACCACCGCGTACGATGCAGCCCGCTCGTTGGCCGCCAGCGTGAAGGGACTGCGGACGGTCACGCCGGCATAGACGCCGCCGTCCTGGAGATCTTCGGACAACAAGACCGCACATCCTTGGACTGCCGCTGCAGCGACGATCAGGCTATCCCACCAGCTCAGCCGGTGCCGCTGCGTGATCTCGCGCCCACGCTGCATGACCGCTTCATCGATCGGCTGAGGGCGCCACGCGAAGAGAGCGCTCACGTCGTCCCAGGCCTCGACGGAGGGAAAGCCGGGGTCGAGCTTGCGCGTCAGGGTCACGTAATACTCCGAGAGCACCTGCATACTCGTGCGGCCCACCTGCTCGCGCCACAAGATCTCGAGCCACGCCGCCGCGCGTGCCTGCTTTGCCGGATCGCCCGCGTCGCGCGCGTAAACCAAAACGTTGGTGTCAACGAAGACGGGCGCGGTCATGCAGCTCGTCTCTGCCGGGATATCGCTTGCCGCCCCGGTTCAATTTGACCGGCGCCTTGGCCAGGAACCGGCGCATCGCTTGGTCGTATTCGTGCAGCTCGCCCATGCGCTGCTGCAGCATCTCGCCGACCACGCGCGAGACGCTCATGTTGTGCTTCGCCGCATAGACCCGTGCCCAGGCGGCGGTCCTTTCGTCGAGGGTGATCGTGACGTTTTTCATGTCCGTATTAGGCTGCAAGAAGTAGACCGCAAAAAGACACGATAATATTGTATCACGGATTCCGTGTGATTATTGCAGTCGCGCTCGGCCCAGCCCCGGCTACTCTGTCGCCACGCGGAGGCGGCCGTTACCAGTAGTAGACATGCGGCTTCTTCGCGAGCGGGAAAAGTGGGGCATCTTCGTAGTCGACCAGCTCCGTCGTGCGCTTGATGAGGCGCCGGACCTCCTGACGTTGAGGCCGGGTCATCATGTCGCGGATCCACCAGGACGGCGTTGCCTGCAGCCATCTCCAGTTATCGCCGAAATTGCGGCTTTTTGCCTTGTTGCCGTGGTGAAACGTGCGTGCCATTGGGCTTCTCCTCAGGTGGTTGCACCTAAGTGAAGCCGTCCTCCAGGCATGTCTTAACCATGAGTTGTACCTTCCGGCGCGCTATAGCCAAACGTCAAACCATCACCGCCGGTTTTGTCGCTTGGCGCGTACCGCGTTTCGACGATTCGCGACTTCCCGCCGCATGCGCCAACTCCTCGCGAACGACCTTGCGCAATGCCACAAGAACCGATCGCTGGTGGATGTAAGCAACCAGTGCATCGTTGATCAGGGACTGGTAATTACCGCCGCCTGCGGCTTTGACCGTCGCGCGGAAATAGTCGAGCACCGCGTTGTCCAATCGAATTGAAATCTTGGTCTTGCCAGGACCTGGCTTGATAACCACGCCTCGTTTCCCCTTCGAGAAATCGATATCGCGATGGAGCTCAGCCTGCACCTTGCGCATATGGCTTCCTTTGACGGGCGCTCACCTCCCACGAGAAGTGTATAGACAAACGTCTTCCACGTCAACCACGCCGAGCGTCGCCGGCACTTCCGCCTGCTCACAGAGTTGAGGAACGACTGAATCAGCCAAACGGCCGATCACGCGTCGCGCGCGCTTACGTCGTTATTGCTTTTCCACCACCACTCGCCCCGTGGAATTGAGGAATATGTGGTAGCGAATGCCGTTCTTGCATGTCGCGATGTGGTCGTTGTCGCCCTGCGTCTTGACGCTGACGACCTCGCCGCAGGGGAGGCCCTGCAACGCGATCACGGCCGCGAGATCCTTCCGGGTCGCCGCGTCGTCCGCGGCGAGCGCGGGTGCGGCGGCGAACGCCCCCAGCAAGATCATCGGCACCCGACAACGTAAATGTTTGCGCATGGCTTCTCCTGCGTCGACTTAGTTTTCACTTAGATCGTTGCGAACTTGACCGGATCCGAAAGGATGCTCCAGATCGCTTCGCGCGAGGCCACGATCGCGGCGGCGAGCGGCGGATCGCTGTCCTGCAGGAGCGAAAGCACCTTGAGGACGAGCAGATCGTACGGCCGCCGCAGCTCGGCCAGCGTGGTCTTGAGCTTCCCCTGGTAATACGCCCGGAATTGGTTCAGCAGGTCATCGACCTGATTCTTGAGCGCGATCTTGGTCATCACGCCGATGGCTTTGGTCTCCTTGAGTCGCGTCTCCAGAGACGTCAAGTCCAGCGGCGGTGGCGCTTGCGGCTTCGCAGTGTCCGGAGATGCGGTGTCCTTCTTCGGCGGTTGCGCCGCGGGAGCGGGAGCCAAGGGTGCCTTCGGCGCTGCCTTGGCGACCGGCGGGGCGGCCTTGGCAAGGTTCTCACTGGTGGCAGGCGTCGGCGGCGGCGTTGCTGGACGTTCCGCGGGCTCGGCCGCAGCAGGCGCGCTCTGCGTCGCGACGGGCGGACTCGGCGGCGTGGGTGGCGCGGGCGGAGTAACCACGGGTGCCGCGATTCCGGCGCCAGCCTGCGGTGCAGCGCTTGGGGCCGGTTCGCCCGGCGGCGCGGGTTTCACGCCGCCACAGCCTGCCGTCACGAGTACGACGATAAGTCCCACGACACGCGCAATGCGCATCGGCTGCATTTGCATGGCGCTGCTCCTATTTCGTCCGCGTATTATCGCTGAATCGCCGGGTCCGGGCGCGGCGCCGGTCGGCTCGGCTCCGGCGCACTCCGGCCCGGCCGCGCGTCTGTCGCGGGCCCGATCTGTATGTTAGATCTCACACTTGCCCGAACTCACTTGGCGCTACCCGGCACCTATGCCGCGGCCTCCGCATCGCGGTACCGCTGCGTCTACCCGAAGGAGTGACCTGCATGCATCCCGAGCCCGCCGATATTGCTGCTCTGGTCGACAACCTGATGCGCGCGCGCAAAACCGTACGCGCATTCCGGCCCGACCCCGTGCCACGGGCTCGGCTGGTGGAGATACTCGAGATGTCGCGCACGGCACCGAGCACCTTCAACACACAGCCCTGGCGCGTGCATCTGCTCGCGGCAGAGGCCAAACGTGCGCTGGGCGAGGCGATCTTGCGGGCACATGCTGCGAACACGACGCCGCCGTTTTCGCCCTTTCCCCAACCTCCGCCACCGGACTGCAGTGCGCGGCAGGACGACTTCGGCCGGCGCTACTACTCGGCGCTGGGGATCGACCGCGCGGACATGGCGGCCCGCTCACGTCAGACCGGCCGCAACTTCCTGTTTTTCGATGCGCCCGTAGGCGCGATCTTCACGATCGATGCCGTACTTACCAAGCACAGCTGGCTCGACTGTGGACTCTTCCTCCAGAACTTCATGCTCGCCGCACAGGCCCGCGGCCTGGCGACGTGTCCGCAGGTTTCGTTCGTGCGTTACCAGTTGATAATCGCCGAACAGTTGGGACTCGCGCCTGACGAAGCGGTAGTCTGCGGGATGTCGCTAGGCTATCCGGATGAGCAAGCCGCGGTCAATCGGCTGGAGATGCCGCGAGAGCCGGTGGAGCGATTCACACGTTGGCTGGGCTTTAATGAGTAGGCAACGTCGCAGCCAGCGCACGCGTATACTCTTCGCCTGTCGAGCACTTGAGGCCTTCGCCGCGCACGCCTAGCCTCGAAGCGAGGTCTAACCCGCGGTTCGACCGGAGCCACTCCGGCGGGCTTCGCCCGCCTGCGCGGGTCAGTCAGCTGCAACGACGATGCCGATCCGTCATCCGGGGCCGCGCCGATGAAATACAAGGACTACTACGCCATTCTCGGCCTGGAGAAAACCGCCAGCGCCGACGCGATCAAGACGGCTTATCGCAAGCTCGCCCGCAAGTATCACCCGGACGTATCCAAGGAAAAGGACGCCGAGGCGAAATTCAAGGAGGTTGCGGAAGCCTACCAAACGCTCAAGGATCCGGAGAAGCGCGCTGCGTACGATCAACTGGGAACCTACCAACCGGGACAGGACTTCCAGCCGCCGCCCGATTGGCAACAACATTTCGGCGACACGCACTTCTCTTTCGACGATCTCGATCTGTCGGACCTGTTCGAAAGCCTCCGCGGCGGCGGGTCGCGCGCGGGACAGGCCCGCCAGAGCCGGGCGATGCGCGGCCAGGACTATGAAGTCACGGCCGCCATCACGCTCGACCAGGCGTATCGGGGCACCGAAGTGGAGCTCGATCTGAGCGTGCCCGAATACGACGAGCAGGGCGTCGCGCGTCGCGTCGCGCGCTCGTTCAAGGCGCGCATCCCGAAGGGCGCCACGGACGGACAACGGCTGCGCGTGCCGGGCAAGGGCGGCAAGGGCTTTCACGGCGGCCGCGACGGCGATCTCTATCTCAACATCGTGCTCGAGCCGCATCCGCTCTTCCGCGTGAGCGGTCACGACCTCTACATCGATCTGCCGCTGGCGCCGTGGGAAGCGGTGCTCGGCACCAGCGTGGAGCTGCCGACGCCGAGCGCGCCGGTGCTGCTCAAGGTGCCGCCCGGCACGCACGCCGGGCAGCACCTTCGTCTCGGCAAACGCGGACTCCCCACGCCGCGCGGCGGCGAAGGCGACCTGTTCGCGATCGTGCAGATCACCGTCCCCACCGCGGCGAGCGACGCGGAGCGCGCGCTCTACAAGCAGCTCGCCGAGACCTCGACGTTCAATCCCCGCGCGCATTTCGCACAGGAGATGAGCCATGCGAATCGAACTCACTGAACTGGTCTGGCTGGACGAGCACTGCGAGGTGACGCTGACCGAGCTGGCCGACCTTTCGGG
>JBGPYP010000009.1:0-21732 GCA_041493285.1 Casimicrobiaceae bacterium | reverse complement strand
GCCGGGGGGGCCCGGGCGGGGGGGGGCCGCCGGGGGCACCCCCACACCGCCCCCGGGCGGGCGCCCCCCCCCCCCCCCCGCCGCGCGGCCCCCCGGCGGGCGCGCCCCCCCACGCCCGCCCAGCTCGGCAATGCGGTCAAGAGCAGGCCGGAGATGATCGCGCCGGCGAAGCCGAACACCATCTCGTGACCGTGCCAGAGGCTGGGCGTCATCCCCACCGGCGCAACGGTCAAGAAGCCAACGTAAGCGCCCAGCCATGTGCCGACGGCGAACAGCCCGTAGAGAGCCCCCAGCAGGAAAAACGGGCGAAAGCCGCTGGCCCATAACACCCCGCGAAACAGCGAGCTGCCCCGCGCAGCGGCGGGGACGGTCATGCCGCGGCTACGCCGGTGCGCGCGGCCCGGAACTCCTCCAGCAGGCGGGCAAGGCGCGCGTTCGTCTCGGCGGCGCTTTCCATTCGCACGGGTCCGAAGCCGCGGATCGTTTCGGCCACGCTTGCCGCGGCCACCGCCTGCGCCCAGTTGTCGCGGTCGAGCGCGCCCAGCAGCTCCTCGACCATGCGCTCGTACTCCGCGATCCGGCGGCGATCGCGCGCCCGCTCGTGGCGCCGCTGGAACGGATCGAGCCGTGTCGCGCGCAGTCCCTTGAGGAGGCGCGCAAGCGTGTCGTCCAGTGTCACTGTTGTGCGATCCATCGCTCCTGCTTCAATTCGGGAGCAAAGTCCACTTGCCTTCCTTGACCGTGAGCAACACCCGCCCGCGCTGGTCGAAGCCCGAATGGTCGGCAGGCGTCATGTTGTACACGCCCTGGGTCGCGACGAGTTCCTTCGTCGATTCGAGCGCGTCGCGCAAGGCGGAGCGGAACTCCGGCGTGCCCGGCTTGCCCTTCTTCAGCGCCTCGGGGATGGCGCGCTGCAGCAGCAGCCCGGCATCGTAGACATTGGCGCCGAAGGTGGCCGGCTTGCTGCCGTACATCTTCTCGTACGCGGAGACGTACTCCACCGCCACTTTCTTCGACACAACGCTGTCGGGGACCTGGTCCAGAACCAGCATCAGGCTCGCGGCCATGATTGCGCCGTCCACCTTCTTGCCGCCGATGCGGATGAAATCGTCGGTTGCCGCGCCGTGTGTCTGGTAGATCCTGCCCGTGTATCCGGCGTCGACGAGCTGCATCTGCGGCAGCGCCGCGCCGGCCGCGACGCCGGCGACGAGGATGGCGTCCGGCGCCGCCGATTTGAGTTTGAGCACCTGGCCGGTCACGCTGGTGTCCTGCCGGTTATAGCGCTCGTTGGCGACGATCTGAACGCCGGCCTTCTGCAGCATCGGCACGATCGTCTTGTACCAGGCCTCGCCGTAGGGATCGTTGTAGCCGATGAAGCCGAGAGTTTTCACCCCGTTCTTCTGCATGTGGCCGATGAGTCCGTCAGCGATGATGTCGTCGTTCTGCGTGGTCTTGAATACCCACCGCTTCTTGGCGTCCATCGGCAGCACGACCGCCGTGGTGCCGACCGGTGCCAGCATCGGCGTCTGCGCCTCGGCCATGACCTCGATCACGCCCATCGCATTGGGCGAGCCGGAGGGGCCGATCAGCGCGTCGATCTTCTGCTCGGCCAGCAGCTTCTTGACGCTGGTGACGCTCTGCGTCGGATCGCTGGCGTCGTCGAGCGCGATGTACTCGATCGTCGTGTCGCCGACCTTGTTCGGCAGCAGCGCCACCGAGTTCTTCTGGGATACGCCGACGAATGCGGTCGTGCCCGTCGCCGAGCTGACCACGCCGATCTTCACCTGGGCATGGGCGCTCAGTGCGATCAGCGCGACGCCCATGACCGCCGCTGAACTGCCTAGGAACCTTTCGATGTTCATGTTGCTCCTCCTCTGCTTCGATAGGGTCGACGCCGCGCTTTTGGCGACCGGCGCAGACCCGGTGGAGTGGCCGCCGATCGTTGCTAAGCGGCATCCGGCGCCACGGTGTCACATGACGAAGCCGCCGCTCACGAGCACGACCTCGCCGCTGATGTAATCCGATTCCGGCAGGCAGAACAGGTAGACCGCGCCCGCCGCTTCCTCGGGCGTGCCGCCGCGACCGAGCGGAATCATTTTGTTCATGAACGCGATCATCTCGGGCTGCACGCCCATCTTGACCTCGCGGCCGCCGATCTGGGCGACCGCCTCGCCGGAGCCGATCGGCTGCGTCATCCGCGTCTGGATGTAGCCGAACGCCACCGCATTCACGTTGACGTTGTAGCGGCCCCATTCCTTCGCCAGCGCCTTGGTCACGCCGATCACTGCCGCCTTGCCCGCGGAGTAGCCGAGCTGGCCGGCGTTGCCGTAAAGGCCCGCGATCGATGACACATTGACCACCTTGCGCTGCACGCGGCGGCCCTGCTCCTTCTCCGCCTTCGCCAGCTGCCGGATCGGCTCGGCCGCCGCGCGCAGGATGCGGAAGGGCGCGGTCGCATGCACGTCCAGCATGGCGTACCACTGCTCGTCGGTCATCTTCTGCACGACGTTGTCCCAGGCGTAACCTGCATTGTTGACGATGATGTCGAGACCGCCGAAGCGGTCGAGCGCGGTGCCGACGAAGCGCCCTCCGAAGTCGGGCGCGGTGACGTCGCCGACGCAAACGGTCGCGTCGCCACCGAGCGCCCGGATCCTGCCCACGGTCTCTTCCGCCGGCGCGTCGTCGAGATCGTTGACGACTACGCGCGCGCCTTCGGACGCGAGCTTGAGCGCGATCGCCTGACCGATGCCACGGCCCGAGCCGCTGACCAGCGCCACCTTGCCTTCGAGGTTCTTCATGCCCCGTGCTCCTTAGGCGTGCATCCGCCGCGCGCCGCCCGGCGCCGCCGCGGCGACCGGCACCACGCCGGCCCGCGTCAAGGCCGCGAACTCATCGTCGTTCAATCCTGCTTCGCGCAGCAGCGCACCCGTGTGCTCCCCATACTTGGGTGCGAAGGCGAACTCGCGCGCCATGCCGGGCACGTCGACCGCCGCCGGTTGCATGCGCACGATCTTGCCGGCAGGAGTGCGGGTTTGCGTGAGCTTCGCCGCGAGTGCCGGCAACGCGCGGACCGCACGGATGTCGTTGATCGGCGCATGCGCGATCGTCGCTGCCGCGAAGTCGGCTGCGAGCTCCGCCGTCGCGTGCTCGGTCGCAATCGCCGCGATTTCCGCCTGGATCGCCTGTCTCTCGCGATAGCGGCCTTCGTTGGTCGCGCGCGCCATGCTCGCGACACTCACAAACTTGGGTATCTCGGTGAGCCGCCGCCATTGCCCGTCGTTGCCGATGGCGACGAAAATGAATCCGTCCTGCGTGCGGTAGACGTTGGTGGGGATGAACTTCCGGTGCTCGTTACCGCAACGGGTGATCTCGTGCGGCTCGCAGTCGAAGTCAAGGAGCGGCAGCGTGGTGATCAGCCATGACGCCGCCGCTTGGAGCATCGACACGTCGATGCGTGCGCCGCGCCCGGTCTCCGCGCGCTCGGCCAGGGCGAGCATCACGCCAGCGTAGACTTCGTCGCCCGCCTTCAGGTCGATGATCGGCACGCCGTTCAACATCGGCGGGCCGTCCGCGTCGCCGGTCAATTCCATGTAGCCGACCATCGCCTGCACCACCGGGTCGTAGCCGGGGGCCTCCGGGTAGTCGGGCCCGAGGGCCGAGATGCCGGCCCAGATCAGACCTGGCTTGGCGGTGGCGAGCGTTGCGTAGTCGATGCCCAGCGCCTCGTAGCGGCGCGGCAGCGTGTTGCAGCAGAAGATGTCGACATCGAGCGCGCGAAGAAGCCGTTGCAGCACTGCGCGCCCCCCGGGCTCACGCAGGTTCAGCGCGATCGCCTCCTTGCCGACGTTGGGCGCGACGAAGTAGCTCCGGCGGTCGTCGTCGGCCACGCGCGAACCGATGTAGCGGTTGGGATCGCCCGGCAGCGCTTCGCCCGGCGTATAGGCCTCGATGCGGATCACCCGCCAGCCCAACTGCGCGAAACGCAAGGTCGCATAAGGCAGCGACAGCGCCTGCTCGAGCGACAGAACGGTGCGCCGCCTCATGCGGCCGCCTTCTCCACGCGGGCGGCGACGAGCGCCCGGTACACTTTCTCCGGCGTGAACGGCAGCTCGTAGATACGCACGCCGGTCGCGTTGTAGATGGCGTTGGCGGTTGCCGCGGCGACGCAGATCGCGGGCGCTTCGCCGACGCCCTTCGCACCCTGCGGCCCTTCGCCGTCCATCGTCTCGATGAAATGGATGTCCATCGCGGGGATCTCGGGCGCGGTGACGAGCTTGTAGTCGCGGAATGCCGGGTTCTTCACCACGCCGTTGTCGACGATGAGCTCCTCGGTCAGCGCGTAGCCTGCGCCCATCACGATGCCGCCCTCGATCTGGCCCTCGATCCCGAGGCGGTTGAGCACACGTCCGACATCGTGCGCCGCGGTTACGTTGAGCATGCGCACGACGCCAGTGTCGGTGTCGACTTCGACCTCGATGACCTGCGTCGCCCACGCATACGCCGCCGACACGTCGCCCTTGAAGCTCTTGTCCTGATGCTGACTGGGCGGCTCGTAGTAGTTCGTCGTCATGACGAGCTCGGCCTTGTCGGAAAAATGCAGCGACCGCACCAGCTTGGCGAGCGACATGTACGGTCTGCCCGTCACCGCATCGACGATCTGGCCCTCGCGCAGGTCCAGCGAGTCCGCATCGACACCCGCGACCTTGGCGGCGGCGGCGAAGATCTTGGTCTTGGCCTTCTTCGCCGCGCCGATCGCCGAGTTGCCGCCGATGAACGTCGTCCGGCTGGCGTGCACGCCCACGTCCCAGGGCGTGATATCGGTATCGTTATTGACCACCTTCACCGACGACATCGGCACGCCGAGTTCCTCGCAGACCAGTTGTGCGAGCACCGTCTCCGATCCCTGGCCGATCTCGGAAGCACCGGTCATCACGGTGACCTGCGCGAAGTCGTCGATTTTGAGGATCGTCCCGCAACCATCGGACTGGTAGATCTTGGCGCCGCCGCCGACGTGCAGCATCGACGCCATGCCGACCCCGCGCTTGATATGGCCCGGCTTCCCCTGGCTGGCCGCGTTCTCGTGATGCTTGCGCCGATAATCGCTGAACTGGGCGGCGGTCCGCAGGCAATCCTTGAGGCCGCAGGTCTTGAAGTGCAGGCCCTGCGGAGTGACTTCGCCCGGGTCCTGCGCATTCTTAACGCGGAACTCGAGCGGGTCCATGTCGATCGCTTCCGCGAGCTTATCCATGTGGCTCTCGACGGCGAACGTGCCTTGCAGGTTGCCGTAGCCGCGGAACGACCCCGCATACGGATTATTCGTGTAAACCACCGTCGTGTGGTATTTGCAGTGCGGCACCCGGTAGAGCGACGAGAACGTCTGCATCATCACGAACGGCGTCGAGGCGCCCCACGACGTGTAGGCGCCGTTGTCGTGCAGCGTCTCCACGGTGCGGAACGTCAGCGTGCCGTCCTTCTTGACCCCGCTTCGCAGCGTCAGGATCACCGGCTGGCGCGTCGGCGAGGCGATGAATTCCTCCTCGCGCGTGAAGACGAGCTTCACCGTCCGCTTCGTCGCCTTGGCGAGAAAGATGCAGATCGGTTCGAACGGATAGATGTCCAGCTTGCTACCGAAAGCGCCTCCGATCGGCGGCTGGATGATCCGTATGCGTGCCGGGTCCATCTGCAGGACCTGCGCGAACTCGCGCTTGTGCAGGAACGGAACCTGCGTGTTCGAGTACAGCGTTAGGTTCCCGGAGGAATCGAAGTCGGCGATGATGCCCGACACGCCCATGCAGCAGTGGGTCACGTAGTGCAGCCTGAACGTATCCTCGATCACGATGTCCGACTCGGCCTCGCCCGCTGCGACATCACCTTGCGCGTAGTCCCATTGGGTCGTGACATTGTCGGGGTGCGCGTCGTGAACGACCGGCGCGCCGGGCAGCAGTGCTTTGCGCGGATCGGAGAGGATCGGTAGGTCCTCGTATTCGACCTCGATCAGCCGCACCGCCTCCTGCGCAATTTCCTCGGTATCGGCCGCGACCGCCGCGATTTCGTCGCGCAAGCTCCGTACCTTGTCGCCCTTGAGCGGCATCTGGTCCTTGGCGAGGATGCCAAGAGGCCGCTGATACGGAACATCCGCCGCCGTCAGCACCGCATGGACGCCCGGGAGCGCTTTCGCGCGACTGGTGTCGATGCTGACGATCCGCGCGTGGACGCGGCTGGAACGCAAGATCTTCGCGTGCAGCTGGCCGGGGAGATTGAGGTCATCGATGTAGCGCGCCTTGCCGCTCGCCTTGTCCGGCGCGTCGAGTTTGGCAATGCGCTTGCCGATCAGCGTCTGTTTCGCAATCGTTTCCATGGCGCCTCCTACGAGCCTCCCTCGGCCGCGGCCGCAATCGCATCGATGATCTTCACATAGCCGGTGCAGCGGCAAAGGTTCCCCTCGATGCCGCGCTTGATCTCGTCGCGGGACGGATGCGGGTTCCTCTCGAGCACGTGCGTTGCCTGGACCATCATGCCCGGCGTGCAGAAACCGCATTGCACGGCGCCGTAGGAGACGAAAGCGTCGCGCAGCTTCTCCCCCACCGGTGTCGACGCGACCGCCTCGACGGTGGTCAGCACGCGGCCGTCGCAATCGACGGCGAACATCAGGCAGGCATTGACCGAGACCCCGTCGACCAAGATCGTGCACGCGCCGCATTCGCCTTCGCCGCAGCCATACTTGGTGCCGATCAATCCGAGCTCCTCGCGGATCATCGCCAGTGCGCTCATCGTGACCGGCACCGCGATCCGCTTCGGCGCCCCGTTGATCGTGAAACGGATTTCATATTGCAGCGACATCGTCCAGCACCCTTTGGGTCAGGTTGTGAATGAGCTCCCGCCGGTACCACTCGGAAGCACGAACGTCGGAGATCGGCCGCACTTCGTCGTGCGCAACGTCGGCGACGGCGCCGATCGTCTCGACGGTGAGCGCGCGGCCCTCGAGCGCCGCTTCGGTTTCGGGCGCGCGGATCGGCGTCGGCGCGACCGCCCCGAAGGCGACCCGAACCCGGGTCAGCACCCCGCGCTGCAACACCCCGCCGATGCCGATCGAGATCGCCGCAATGTCGAGCGCCGGCCGCGTCCCGAATTTGTGGAAGCGGGCGACGAACCCGTCGGGCGGCCGCGGGACCCGGACCGCGACCAGAAGCTCCGACGGCTTGCGCGCGGTCTTGCCGGGGCCGACGAAGAATTCCCGCAGCGGCACCTGCCGCGATTCGCGGGTGCCGCCCGGCATCGAAACGAGCTCGACCTCGGCATCGAGAATCAGCAGCGGGACCAGCAGGTCCCCCGCCGGCGACGCGTTGCAAATGTTGCCGCCGATGGTCGCCGTATTGCGCAACTGATCGCTGGCGAATTGGTCACCGGCTTCCACGAGCACCGGCAGGTCCCTTCGGATCACGTCGCTTTCCATCAGCTCGGTGACCGTCGTCAGCGTGCCGATGCGGATCGCGCCTTGCTCGACGGCGATGCCGCGGAGCTCCGGGATGCGGCGGATATTCATCAGCACGCGGTCGAACCGGGCCCGGCCCGCCTGGGTCTGCGGCATCAGATCGGTGCCGCTCGCCAGGATGGTCACGTCGCCGCCACGAAGCACGGCGGCGGCCTCGTCCACCGACGCCGGCGCGCAGTACTGCTCGATGGTTGCCGTCATCTTGGTTGTCCTCTAGAACCGGATCGGTTCGCGGTAGCGACCGTACACGCCGGTGAGCTCCTTGGTGATTTCGCCGACGCTCGCGTAGGCCACGACGGCGTCGATGATCGCCGGCATCAGGTTGACGCCGGCCACGGCATCGGCGCGCACGCGCCCCAGCGTCCGCTGCACGCTTGCCTGATCGCGCTCGGCGCGCGCGCGGTTCAGCGCCGCGACCTGCGCCCGCGCATCGTCCTCGTTGTACGGATGGAACGCGACCTTGCCCTTCTCCTCGTCGATGCGGTAGCAGTTGACCCCGACCTTGCGGAACGTACCGGCTTCGAGCGCTTTCTGCCGCTCGTAGGCCTGCGCCGACACCTCCGCCTGGATGCGCCCCTCGGCGATCAGCTTGACGATCCCGCCGCGGGCATCGACATCGGCGATGATCGTCTCGATCTTCGTTCGCATCTCGTTGGTCAGCGTCTCGAGGTAATACGAGCCGGCCAGCGGATCGACGGTGTCGCAGAGTCCCATTTCCTCGATCAGGAGCTGCATCGTGCGCAACGAGATCCGCTGCGCATATTCGGTCGGGATCGTGTACGCCTCGTCGAAACAGCACAGCGCCATCGTCTGGGCGCCGGACAGCGCGCTGATCAGACCGTAGTATGCGCCGCGGACGATGTTGAGCTCGGGTTGCTCCAACGTGAGCCCGCTGCCGCCGCCGCCGGCGATCATCCGCATCAGCATCGACGCCGGATCGCGCGCGCCGTACTGTTCCTTCATGATCTTCGCCCACAGTCCGCGCGCCGCACGAAACTTGGCGACCTGCTCGAAGATGTTGCCGAAGATATTGAAGTTGTAGGAAAGCCGTCCGGCGAATTCGTCGACGCCGAGCCCGCGCTTGATCGCCTCGTCGGCATAGGCCCGCGCGATGCAGAAGGCGTAGGCGATCTCCTGCGCCGGCGTCGCGCCCGACTCTCGGATGTGGTACCCGCAGACGCTTACCGGCGTGTACTTCGGCGCTTCCTTCGCGCAGTATTCGATGGTGTCGCCGACCAGCTTGAGCGACGGCTCGACCGGGAACACCCAGGTGCCGCGGCCGACGAACTCCTTCAGGATGTCGTTCTGCGCGGTGCCGCGCAGGCGCTTGACGTCGTAGCCGCGCTTTTGCGCCATCGCCAGGTACATCGCGATCAGGATCGCGGCGGCGCCGTTGATCGTCAGCGATACCGTGATCCGATCGAGATCGATGCCGTCGAAGGCGACTTCGAAGTCGCGCAGCGTGTCGACCGCCATGCCGACCCGGCCGACCTCGCCTTCGGCGAGCGGATCGTCAGAATCGAGACCGATCTGCGTCGGCAGATCGAACGCGACATTCAGGCCGGTCTGCCCATTGGCGATCAGGTAGTGGAAGCGCTGGTTGGTGTCGCTCGCATTGCCGAAACCCGTGTATTGGCGCATTGTCCACGGCCGCTTGCGGAACATCAGCGGATGAATGCCGCGAGTGAACGGGTACTCGCCGGGCAGCCCGATCATCGCTGCGCCACCGCTCGCCTCGACATCGGCAGAGGTGTACAGCGGCTTGATCTCGATCCCGGACTCGTTGATGACCGGGGGAAGCGCCGCGTCCTCGCGGGCGTTCATCGCACGTTCTCCCTGATGTAGCCGACGATGTCGGTGAGTTTCGAGCCGGTCGGGAAGATCCCCTTGAAGCCCAGTTCGCGCAACTGCGCCTGGTCCTGGACCGGCAGGTTGCCGCCGATGATCCAGAGCTTGTCGGTGAGTCCCGCCTTCTCGAGCAGCGGCTTGAGCTTGGCGCAGAACGGCAGGTGCGAGCCGGCCATGCTGGACAGCGCGATCACGTCGACATCCTCTTCGAGGGCGATCTGCGCGATCGACTCGGGCGTCTGCCGCAAGCCCGTGTAGATCACCTCGAAGCCGGCGTCCATCAGCGCGCGGACGACGACCTTCGCGCCCCGGTCGTGACCGTCCAGCCCTGGCTTGGCGACGACGAGGCGGACGCGCCGTCCGGTGCCCAGCGGGGCGTTCATTGGTGTAACCCCCACGCTTGCGGCTTCCGCCGCTGCGCTGCCCCCCGAGGGGGCGGAATTCGCGCCTTGGGACGGCCCGGCGGCGCTCATGCAGACAGTTCCTTCGCGATGATGAGCTTCAGAATTTCGCTGGTACCGCCACCGATGAGCGTGAAGCGAACGTCGCGCAGATACCTCTGTACCGGGTACTCCATCGCGAAGCCGTAGGAGGCGAGCACGCGCGCGGCCTGATCGCAGACGCTCGCCGCCGTCTCGCTCGCAAAGAGCTTCGCCATCGCGGCCTCCTTGTGATGCGGTCGGCCGGCATCGCGCAGCCAGGCGGCGTAATGGACGAGGTGTTGCGCGGCTTCGAGACCGGTCGCCATGTCGGCAAGCTTCATCTGGATCGCCTGGAAACGGTTGATCGGTTTGCCGAACTGAGAGCGCTCTCCGGCGTAGCGACGCGCCTCGTCCAGCGCGGCGCGGGCGACACCGAGCGCGATTGCACCGGTGATGATCCGGATCTCGGCGAGGATCTTGCGCAAGTGGACTTCGCCGTCGCCCTCCTCTCGCGAGAGCCGGTGCGAGTCCGGCACGAAGCAGTCGTCGAACGCGACCTCGGAGGTCGGCAACGCCCAGACGCCCATCTTGTCGATCGGGCGGCCGATGACGAGCCCCTTGAACGAGCGCTCGACCAGGAAGATGGTGAGCTTTTTCTCGGCGCCTGCTTTTGCGAACACGGTGAAAAAATCGGCGACCGGTGCCGAGGTCACCCAGGTCTTCTGGCCCGACAGCCGGTAGCCGCCGTCGACCTTACGCGCGGTGGTCGCGATGCCGTCGAGGTCGCTGCCGGCATTGGGCTCGGTCATGCAGATCGCGCCGATCTTCTCGCCCTTGAGCGCCGGCTTGAATAGGCGCTCGCGCAGGTCGGCATTGCCGAGCCGATGCACGAAATCGGTTCCCATCAGCGACTGCATCGCCGCGCAACCGGCGAGCGCTACCGAACCGCGGGAAATCTCGGCCAAGGCCAGGCAGAAGGAGAGCAGATTCATTCCGGTACCGCCGACGCCTTCCGGATAGCGCATGCCGAAAAAGCCGAGCTCGGCGAGCTGGCCGAAAAGCTCGCGCGGGAACGCGTGCGCCGCATCGAGCGCAGCCGCCGCGGGCGCGATCCGCTCATCGCAAAAGCGCGCGAAGAGATCGCGCACGGCCCGCTGCTGTTCGGACAGGTCGAAGTCCATGATCGGCCGGTCAGCCGTCTTCCAGCCCGTAGGCTTCGCGCGCGGCCTGCTCGGAGATGACACCGTTACGCACCTCCTGCCGCAACTGCCCGCGGTCGCGCTTGCGCGGATCGCCGTAGCCGCCACCGCCGCCCGCGACCTGGTGGTACACGGTGCCCTTCGGAACACCGGTGATCAGGTCCTTGTTCTTCGGCACGACCGTGCGGCCGTCCGGGTAGGTGAGCCGGATGAAGTTAAGCGTCGCATCGCCGCCGCCGAAAAGCCCGAAGGCCGGCTCGAAGTCGCCGTCGCCGAAGATCACGACCTGCGTGTCCTCCGAGCCGATGCGGAAAATCGTCTCGACGCCCACACCGCCCCGCCATTGCCCGGGTCCCGCCGAATCGCATTCGTATTCGTGCTTGATGAGAAGGTGCGGCGTCTGCTGCTCGAACATCTCGTAATCCTGGTCGAGCAGGCCGCCCGACGCATCGATCATGCCGATGTGGTCGTAGCCATCGGTGCCCAGCATCGCGCCCGACCCGCCCTTCAAGCCCATGAACCCGATGTCGACATATTTTTCGTTCTTCGCCGGATCGATTCCGGTGGTGAGCGAGCACAGCAGATTGTTCCACCCCGCAGTGACGCGATCCGGAATGGCCGGGGCGAGCGCCCGGATGATGGCGTCGGCGTTGGGCGGGCAAAGGTGATTGCCGAACGTCGTCGCCTTCGGGTACGCCGCATTGAGGATCGTGCCCACCGGAATCACGATTTCGATCGGCTGCACCATCCCCTCGTTGTGCGGAATGTCCGGGTTCACCATCTGCAGCAGCGTCAGTACGGTCGCCGACGCGCTCGACGTGAAGGTGCCGTTGACGAAGCCGTTGGTCTGGGCGTCGGTCCGGCTGTAGTCGAACTTGATGCTCTTGTCCTTGACCTCGATGTCGACGCGGATAGTGAATTTCGACCCCTCGTGCCGGCCGTCGTAATAGACGTAGCCTTCGCCCTGGTAGTTGCCGTTCGGAATGGTGGCGATCTCGGCTTCCATCATCCGGCGCGTCGCATCGAACAGCGCGACTTTGTGCGCCTCGAAGCTCTCGCGCCCGTACTTCTTCATCAGTTCGATGAACCGCCGCTCGCCGATGTGGCACGCCCCAATCTCGGCGCGCATGTCGTGGCTTACGATGTCGAAGCGAATATTGGCGAAGATCAGGTCCCAGACATCCTTGCGCAGCTTGCCCTTCTCATAAACCTTCACCGGCGGGATGCGCAGCCCCTCCTGCCAGACCTCGGTCGCGTTGGGGTTGTAGCCGCCCGCCACGTTGCCGCCGATGTCCGCCTGGTGGCCCTTGACCGCGGTCCAGGCGACGAGCTCGTCCTCGAAGAAGATGGGCTTGTAAACGGCAACGTCGTTGTTCTGGTTGCCGAAGCTGAACACGTCGTTGTGGAAGATCACGTCGCCCGGATGAAGGTCATCGCCGAAATACTCGAGGATGTACTTGCATACGGGGGCGAGCGAGAAGGCGAGGATCGGCAGGTTCTCGGTCTGCTCCAGCATCCGCCCCGCGCCGTCGTAGAGGCCGGTGACGAAGTCCTTCGCCTCGCACAGGATCGGCGAGCGCGTCGTCTGCCGCATCGAGATGCTCATCTCGTCGGTGATCGACTTGAACGTCCGCGCGTACACCGACAGCAGAATGTGGTCGATGTTCGGGCCCGGCTTCGCTTGGGTCACGTCGTTCATGCGAGCGCCTCCTCCCGGGCCCGTTGCACCAGATCCTCGCGTCCCTTTTGATGCAGCGCAAATGAGCCGAGCCGGTCGACGACGCAGTCGTAGCTCGCGCTGACAAAGATCGCCGTCGTCTCTTCCTCGATGATCGCAGGCCCGGCAATCCGATTGCCGTGGTGCATCCGGTGGCCGTCGTACACCGCCACCGTCCGGAAGGCATTCTCTTCCGGCAGGTAGGCGTTGCGCTCGCCTTTTCGCGCCGCCGACGCATCCTCGCCGGCGAAGGGCTCCTCGGCATAGCGCGGCCGGTCAGTGACGCCCACCGCCTGCACGCGCACATTGATCATCTCGACCGGCGCCGCTTCGCTTTCCAGCGAATAACCGTAGAGGCGGTTGTGCTCGGCGTGGAACGCGCGTCCGATCGCGGCCCTGTCGCGCGCTGTGATCAGCTCGCGCGGGACGTCGAAGGAAACCTCGTGGTATTGCTTGACGTAGCGGCAGTCCAGCGTCACGTGCTGCCGGCGCCGCGCCGGGGCGATGCGCTCCTCGTCGAGCTGGCGCTCGCCTTCGGCGGTCATTTCGCCGATCAGCGCATCGAGACGGTCCCAGTCGACGCGGTCGAGGTTGGACACGAAGGTCCGCACGAAGTCGTGCTTGAGGTCCGACAGCAACATCCCCATCGCGCACAGCACCGACGACTCGCGGGGCACGATCTGGAACGGAATCTCGAGCTCCTGGCAGATCAGGCAGGAGTGGATCGGGCCGGCGCCTCCGGCGACGACCATCGGGAACTCCCGCGGGTCGAAGCCGCGCTTGATGCTGATCTCGCGCACGCCCTGCGCCATGTTGTTGCAGGCGACGCGGTACATGCCAGCCGCGGCCTGCTCGATGGAGAGCTCCAGCGGCCGGGCGATGTGCCTCTCGATCGCAGCGCGCGCCTCCGCCACATCGAGCTTCATTTTGCCGCCGGCAAAAAAATCAGGATCGAGGTAACCGAGAACGACATTGGCGTCCGTGGTCGTAGGCAGCGTGCCGCCTTTCCCGTAACAGGCGGGACCGGGAGCGGCGCCGGCGCTCTGCGGACCCATCCGCAACAGTCCGCCCTCATCGATCCACCCGATCGATCCACCGCCGGCACCAATCGTGTGAATGCCGAGCATCGGCAGCGCGATCTTGTGGCGCGCGATCTCGCCCTCGTTGACCATCGTCGGTCCGTCGACGGCGAGCGAGGCTTCGAAGCTGGTACCGCCCATGTCGACGGTGATGCACCGATTTCGCTCGTGCGCCCGCGCATAAAACAGTCCCGCGCCCGGTCCGCCGGCAGGTCCCGACAGCAGCGTCAGCGCTGCGTTCTTGCGCGCGATCTCCGGCGCCATCACCCCGCCGTTGCTTTGCATGATGAGCAGGACGCCGCGAAAACCAATCCCTTTGAGCCGCGCGACCAGTTGCGCGAGATAGTGGTTGAGCTTGGGGCCGACATACGAGTTGAGCGCCGTCGTGCTCACCCGGTCGTAGAAACGGATCGAGGGCAAGAGATCGGTCGAGACCGTGAGGTAGGCCCCCGGCAGCTCGCGGCGGACGATCTCCCCCGCCGCCCGCTCGTGCGCAGGGTTCGCGTAGGCGTTCATGAAGCAGATCGACACCGCCTCGACTCCGTCGGCCTGGAACAGTGCGACGGCGCGCCGCACCTCGTCCAGCGCAAGCGGCTCGATTTCGCGCCCATCGCGGTCGAGCCTGCCGCCGACGCCGATGCGCAGGTAGCGCGGCACCAGCGGCTTCACGTTGGTGAACCGGTTGTTGTACTGCTCTTCGCGTACGCCGCGGCGCATTTCGAGCGCGTCGCGAACGCCGCGCGTCGTGATCAGCCCCGACTTCGCGCCGGTGCCGGTCAGTGTTGCATTCGTCGTCACCGTGGTGCCATGGACGATCGTGTCAACGGTGGCGATGAACTGCGCGACCGGCTGTGGCGGCGTCTGGCTGGCGGCGATCTCCTCCAGCCCGTTGACCACCGCGATCGACGGGTCGTGCGGCGTCGACAGCACCTTGAAAATCCCGGGTTCCGCACCATCGCGCGTGACGACGAAGTCCGTGAAAGTGCCGCCCACGTCGATGCCGATGCTCAGCGCCATCCCTCGCTCTCCCTCGTCGTGTGTCCGGTCATCGCCCTAAGCCTGCGCTTCGCCACGGACCATCCGGCGCAGCTCGTCTTTCTTCACCTTGCCAAGCGCGCTCTTCGGAAGACGGTCGACGAGCACGAACTCGCGCGGCTGCTTGAAGCGGGCGATGCGCCCGTGCAGGACCTTTTGCAGGTCGGCGTCGGAAGGCGACCGGCCCGCTTTGGGGACGACGATCGCCACGACGACCTCACCCCACTTCGCGTCCGGCCGCCCGACAACGGCGACCTCCTCGATGTCGGGCGATTCCGCAAGCGCATTCTCGATCTCGGCCGGATAGATGTTCTCGCCGCCGGAAATGATCATGTCCTTGCTGCGGCCGTCGACCCAGAGGAAGCCTTCCTCGTCGAAGTGGCCCACGTCGCCGCTGTGGAACCAGCCCTCGCGCATCGCGTCGGCCGTCGCAGCGGGCGCATTCAGGTATCCCGACATCACGTTTGGCCCCTTGACCACGATCTCGCCGGAAGCGCCCGGCGCGACGTCGGAGCCGTCGTCGCCCACGACGCGCACGCTGCAGTGAACGGCCGCTTTGCCGGCCGACCCCGCCTTGCGCGCCGCATCAGCGACGGTGATGTAGGTCGCGATGGGACAGGTCTCGGTCGAGCCGTACACCTGGATCAGCGGCACGCCGCGCGCGTGCACCGCGTCGAACAGCCGCCCGGGAACGATCATCGACCCGGTGGAGATGCAGCGCAGCCTTTCGAGCTTGGCGCTCCTCCACTGCGGTCGCGCCATCATCATCTCGAGTTGCGCCGGCACCAGCACCGTGAGCGTGATCGCCTCCGCCTCGATCGCGGCGAGCGTAGCCTCGGGATCGAACTTGGGATGCAGGACGACGGTCGCGCCGGCGTGCAGCGCCGGCAGCGTCTGGATGTTGAGCCCGCCGACGTGGAACAGGGGCAGCGTGGTGAGGATCCGGTCGGCGCGCGTCAGGTCGTGCATGTGAGTGCTGTTGACCGCGTTCCAGAACAGCGCCCCCTGTGTGAGCACCACGCCCTTGGGGGCGCCGGTCGAGCCCGAGGTGTAGCAGAGCAGCACCGGCGCGTCGTAGGCTCCCTCACCGTCCGCCGCGGCCATCGGTGCAGCATCGCGCAACAACGACTCGCCATCCTCCGAACCGGGCGGCGCGGTTCCCAGCGCCAGCAGGCGCGTGCCGGCGAGGTTCGCGTGGATCGCCTCGACCGTGTCGATGAAACGCGCTTCGACGAACAGCGCCGCCGGGCGGCAATCAGCGAGCACCTGCTTAAGCTCGAGCGCGGCCAGCCGCCAGTTGAGCGGCACCAGCATCGCCCCCAGCCGTGCGCAGGCGAAGAGCAGCGCCAGCTGGTACGGGCTGTTGAACCCGAGATAGGCGACGGAGTCGTTGCGCCCCACGGAGAGCGCGCGCAGCGCTCCCGCCGTACGCGCGATGCGCGCGGCGAAGTCGCGGTAGCTGATCGTCTCGCCTTCGAAGCGCAGCGCCGCCTGGCCGGGGGCGAAATCCGCTTGGCGATCGATCCAGTCCGAAAGGTCCATGTCTCGCAACCTCACGCATCCGCGACCTGAAGCACCACCGCCATCGCGGTGTCGCCCGCCGCACAGCCGGCGAATAGCCCGTACCCGCCGCCACGCAGCGCGAGCTCCTCGATCAGCTCGATGATCGAGCGCGTGCCCGTCGGCGCCTGCGGATGGCCCCACACCAGAGAGCAGCCGAAGTTGTTCATGCGTGCGAGATCGGCGCCGGTCTGTTCGGCGAACACGATGTCGTTGACCGCGAACGGGTTGTGCGTCTTGATCGCGTCGATCTGTTTGAGCTCGAGCCCCGCGGCTTTGAGCGCCCGCCGCGCGGCCGGCACCGTTGCCTCGGGCATCAGAGCCAGCGGTGCGCGCGCCTGGCCGAACCCGAGCACGCGCACGACGCGTTTGGGATCGGCCGAAAGCTCGCGCGCCCGCTCCTTGGTCGTCACCACGATCGCCGCGTTGCCGTCGGCCGGATGCGTCTGTCCGCCGAACGTCACGCTGCCGCCGTCGAGCACGGGCTTGAGCTTGGCGAGGCCCTCGGGCGTCGAGTGGTTGATGCCTTCATCGCCGTCGAGCGCCCCAGTGCTCTTCCGGAAATCGGTGCTCGGGACGTCGAACGGCAGCGTCATGAACCGCTTCAGGAACGCCGCGCCGTCGGCGGTGGCGTCGCGGTACTGCGCCTCACGCCGCAGCACGACGTCGTGCTGCGCGCCGGTGGAGACGCGGTGCCGCGCGGCGACGTTCTCACCGGTGCGGATCATCGCGTGCGGCCCCAGCGGATCGCAGGCGAAGTTGTCGAGGACCCAATCTTCATGCGGCCCCGTTCCGCCGGGTCCGCGCGGATTGGGGTAGTACAGGTGCGGGCCGTTCGAGGTGCGGTCGCAAGTGACGACCAGCGCCGTCGTGGCGATCCCCGCCTCGACTTCCTGGACGGCGGCCAGCAGGCTGCGCACACCCGTAGCGCACGCCTGCATCACCGTCGGCCCGCCCACATGGCCCGCGCCCGCCATGCCCATGAGCCACGGGAGGCCGTAGAACGCGTGCTTCTGTGGCACGGAGAGCCCGAGGACGCCGTGGTCGAACACCTGCGGATCGAGCTTGCGCCGGGCGAGCTCGCGCTTGACCACGTGCGCTGCGAATTCCACGCTGTGCAGGTTGGCGAAGCTGCCCTGCCAGCGGGCGAACGGAGTGCTCCAGTAGGCGCCGTAGGGAATTTCTGCGGTGTGCGTCATGTTTGTCAACCGTTTCGGTGCGCCGCGAGGCTCACGGCAGCGCGACGGTCGCCTTTCCCACCAGGATCTTCTCGTCCTTCTGGTTTTGTGCCGTGAGCTCGAGCTCGACCCGGTTCTCGCCGCCCTCGCTCGACTTGGCGGCAACCGTGCCGGTGCAGGTGATGACGTCGCCGGGGAACGCCATGGCGACAAAGCGTGCGCTGAAGGAACGAATGCTCTGCTGCGGGACCCAGCGCGTCAGCAGCCGCCCGAGCAACGCCATCGTGAGCATGCCGTGCGCGATGACGCCCGGCAGCCCGCCACCGCGCGCCGCCGCATCGTCGACATGAATCGGGTTGTGGTCGGCCGCCGCGCCGGCGAACAGCGCCAGCTGCAGCCGTGACACGGCCGGCGCGGTGAACGCCGGAATGGTCTCGCCGACCTGAACATCGTCGAATCGCGCGCGCTCATTCATTGCGACGCTTCTCGCCCTCTTTAGCCGTTGCGTACAACGATCGTCGTGGCGAGCTCGCACACGCGCTCGCCCCGCTGATTGTCGAGTGTCGTCTCGGTGACGATGAAGGTCAGCGCGCCGCCTTTCTTATCGTACATGTCGACGACCTTCTGCCGCCCGGTAATGGCATCGCCGGCGCAGATCGGACGGTGATACACGAACGACTGCTCGCCGTGCATCGTTTTGGTCTTGTCGACTGCGAGATCCTCGAGCACCAGGAACGGCTGGCTTCGCTCCATCGCGATCGTGAACGCGAACGTCGGCGGCGCCGGAATCGACGCGTAGCGCGCCGCCGTCGCCGCCTGCTCGTCGCGGTAGACCGGGTCGTCGTCGCCGATCGCCTCGGCGAACGACCGGATCCAGCGCTTCTCGACCTCGACCGTGAACGGCGCGTACTCCTTGCCGACGATTTTCTCCATCGTTTCCTCTGGCCTTTGCGCCGCGGTCCGGCTCGGATGCGCTATTGGCCGTTCAGTCCCACTGCGCGGCGCAGCGATTTCTTCGCCTCGCCCAGATGCTCGAGCATCGCCTTCGCCACGGCCTCGCCGTTGCCAGCGGCGAGCGCACCGGCGATGCGGCGCAACCCACGCAGCACGATGGCGCGCACTTTCGCATCTCCCAGCGTGACCACGCGCAGATAGCGCACGTGGTCGGAGTGCAACTCGATTGCCCGCACCAGCCGCGAGTTGGGGACGAGCCCGATCCATGCTGCGCGGAAGCGCGTGTTGGCATCCATGAAGGCCCGCGCATCGTCCGCGCGATCGGCCGCGATGCTCGCTTCCAGCGCCGCCTTGAGCGGCGCCAGCAAGCGCGACGGGGGCTTGCGCGCGGCTACATCGCGCAGCGCGGCAGGCTCGAGCAGGCCGCGCACTTCGTAGATATCCTCGATATCGGCTTCACCGAGCAGCGGGACCACGAAGCCGCGACCTTCGGGAGCGACCAGCCCTTCGCTGGCAAGGCGGGCGAGCGCCTCGCGAACGGGCGTGCGCGACACCTGCAGTTGCGCGGCAACCGCGGCTTCCTGCAGCGGCTCGCCGGGACGGATCTTGCCATCACGCAGCAAGTCGCGCAGCGACTGATAGACCTGGTCGCTGAGCGCGACCGGGCGATCGACAGGTTTTATCGCGGTCAGCAAGCGGACTCTCCCTCGTGTTTGCGATCGGGCCCACGGCGCCCCGCCGATCTGATTATACCGTGTACGGGGTACGGTATACGGGTCAGCACCGGCTGCCAAAACCGCCCCCGCTCCGCCCCGTGCCTGATGCCGCATGCCCTTGAGCCCCTGTTCGTCCGCAGTGAAGGCGACCCGCGTGGCATAAACTTCGACGCCGGCCGGGCACATGGCGTTCATTTCCGGCTCGAAGATCGAATTGCGCGCACGATCAATCCGATTCTGCCTCGCCAGCCGAACAGGGTTTCTTTCCTGCGCATGGGTGTCAGTCGGCCAGCATGGCGGTCGCCTCGATTTCGATTTTCGCGCCGGTCTCGACGAAACCGGCCACTTCGAGCGCGGTCATGGCGGGGAAGTGTCGGCCGATGATGCTGCGATACGCTTCTCCGATTTCCGGCAGCCTCGCGTTGTATTCCTTCTTGTCGGCCAGATACCAGTTCATGCGCACGATGTCCGTTGGGCGGGCACCGGCCTGGGCCAGCACAGCGACGATATTGGAAAGCGCCTGGCGCACCTGGCCGACCAGGTCGTCGGCGCGAAAAACGCCCTGCCCGTCCCAGCCTACTTGGCCGGCGACGAATATCATGCGCCCGGCGCCGACGACACCGTTTGAATAACCCTTCGGGCGGGCCCAGCCGGGTGGTTGAAGAAATTCCATTAGATGCGTACCCCCAACTTGTAGCCCTCGTGGATCGCTGCATCGAGTCCACGCGGCACCAGCGCGTCGCCGCAGCCGTGCAGCTCGTCGATCATCCATTCGAACTCGTGGAAGAGCTCTTGGTTGGGCTTGCGCGGCGACGCGGCGATCACGGTGTCGGCAGGCAGAAATGCCTCGCCCCCCTTATCCGAGACGGCGTGCACCCCCTCCGGCGTCACCTTGCGCACGCGGGTCGAGGTCAGGGTCGCGATGCCCAATTCCTCCACCCACGTCGAGTGGCGCCACTTGAACGACGGCATCACGTCCCCCGCGATCCGCTTTTCCTTCTCGAGGATCGTCACCTCGGCGCCCTTGCTGCGGAGCGACTCCGCGACGACCAAGCCGATCTTGCCCGCGCCGATCACGACCGCGCGCTTGCCGGTGGCGGCGCGCCCGTGGGCCACGTCGTGCGCGTCGAGCATGAGTTCCGAGCCCTCGATGACCTGCCAGATTTCGCGGTCGATGCGCGCGCCGGCCGCCACCACGGCGACATCGTATTGGTGCAGCAGGCTTCGCATCAGCTTCGGCGTGGCTTCGGTGCCGAGCCTTACTTCGATGCCGAGCTTGGCGATCATCACCTCGTAATGGCGCACGATGCTCATCAAATCGTCCGAGCGCGCAAGGTCGTTGGCCGCGTAGGCTCGCAGGTTGCCGCCAATGTGGTCGAGTTTCTCGTATACGACGACCTCGTGGCCGCGCTTGGTGGCGGAGATGGCGCACTCGAGGCCGGCGGGACCGGCGCCGACGATCATGATTTTCTTTTTCACCGCGGCCGGCTTGATCTGGTACTCCGGCTCGACCTCGTGGCCCAACGCCGGGTTCATCGTGCAGGTGTACGGCAGGTCGCGGAACAGCCGCGAGAGGCAGTTGAGCGAACCGACGCAGCGGCGCACCTCGTCGAGCCGGTCCGCGGCCGCCTTGTGCACGAGCTCCGGGTCGGCGAGCAACGGACGGCAGACTTCCCAGAAGTCGAACTCGCCATTCTTGATGCACTCGTTGGCCATCACCGGATCGGGGAGGCGGTTGCCGAAGGTGATCAACGTATTCGGAAACGTCCTCTTCGCCCGCGCCGCCAGATAGTTCCAGTGGCCCGGCGCAATGTCCCGGCCGATCGAGGACTCGGGCGCCTCCTGCCAGCCGACCGTGACGCTGATCATATCGACGCCGCAGTCGACCGCCTGCTGCATCAGCTCGAAGCATTCGTCTTCGGTGTTGCCACCCCAGCGGTCCATCAGCTCGGCTCCGCTCAGCCGGACGATCAGCGGGTTCTCCGGCGTCGCCTGCTTGATCGCGTCGATCAGCTCGCGCATGAAACGGCCACGATTCTCGACCGTGCCGCCGTACTCGTCGGTGCGGTGGTTGGTGAACTTGGAATTGAACGTCGCCAGCAGGTACCCCATGAAGCTCGTGACCTCGGTGCCGTCGAAGCCGGCCTTGACCGCACGGCGCGCCGCATCCGCGTGCTGCCGCACGACGTCGCGGATCTGGTCGCGGGTCAGTTCGCGCGGCGGGCGGAAGTGCGGCAGCGTCTGCGGCACGATCGAGGGCTGCACGCAGTAGCCCAAGTCGATGCCTCCATAGCGACCCGCGTGCAGGATCTGCTGGATCGCCACCGCGCCTGCGTCGTGGATGAAGCCCGCGATCTGCTCGAACTGGGGCAGGAACTTGTCGTCGTAGATCGCGATCTGGCGATAGTACGCCTTGCCTTCGCCCAGCGGATCCGGGTAGGCGCCCTGATTGGTGACGATACCGCAGCCGGTGCCGGCGATGACTCGCGTGCGGGCAAGCTCCCGCTCGGTGATGAAGCCATCGCGGGTGTT
>JBGPYP010000021.1:0-15286 GCA_041493285.1 Casimicrobiaceae bacterium | reverse complement strand
GTGCAGGGCTGAGGCGGCCTCCTTGGACGAAGCTCTCGCAACCGTCGCCTCGCGCGTCGGCCGCAGCGTCGACTGCTGCGGGCGCGAGGGCACAGCGGTTCGAAGCGTTCAGTTGCCCGCAGCGCATCCGCCTCCGCGGTCGCATCCCTGCATCGCTTCGCTCTCGGAGCCCCTGCTCCGCGCTCCGGCGTCGCCCTCGCGCGATCCCCACGCTCCGCGTGGGGCGACCGGCGAGGCGGAGCGAGGCTCCACAAGCGTAACGAGTGGAGGCGACCCGAGCCGGGCGCGAGGGCCGACAACGCGACGTGAGGAGTTCGCTCGACGGTGACGAAGGCCCCTCGCCACGGGCTCGCGCCGGCGGCCTCCGTGGTCGCTCGGCGCAGCGTGTTACGTTGCGCGTCGGCCGCAGCGTCGACTGCTGCGGGCGCAACTCACAGTGTAAACGGACTCGTTGAGCTGCCCGCAGCCCATCCGCCTCCGCGGTCGCATCCCCGCATCGCTGCGCTCGCGGGGCCCCTGCTCCGCGCTCCAGCGTCGTCCTCGCGCGATCCCCACGCCGCAAGTGGGGCGCCCGGCGAGGCGGAGCGAGGCTCCACGAGCGAACGCGAGTGGAGGCGACCCGAGCCGGGCGCAAGGGCCGACAACGCGACGTGAGGAGTTCGCTCGACGGTGATGAAGGCCCCTCGCCACGGGCTCGCGCCGCTACTCCCGGTTCAGCCGCTCCACCTGCTTGATGTAATTCTGCATCGCCTCGTCCTTGCTCGTGCCTTTGAGCTTGGCCCAGGCATCGTGCTTCGCGCCCCCGACGAAATCGAAGCCGCCCGGCCGGTCGCCCTTGACGTCACCCTCGGTCGCTTGCTTGTAGTACGAGTAAAGCTTGAGCAACGTCGCGTTGTCGGGCCGCCTCTTGGTTTGCTTGGCGGCGACGGCGGCGGCTTCGAATTTCGCCTTCAGGTCCTTGGGTGCGGCGGCCATGAGTTCCTCCTCGTGATCGATCGCGCGACGGCGTGTGTCGGTTTCGACGCCGCGCCTTCTATGCTACTTTAACGCGACCCGCGAGTTGCCGGCAAACAGCGTCCGCCATGGCCGAGAAGAAGCGCGAAAGCATGTCCAGCGTCGACGTCGCCTGGCTGCGCATGGATCGGCCGAGCAATCTCATGGTGATCTGCGGCGTGCTCGTGCTGCACGAGCGGATCACGGTTGCCAATCTGCGCGCGACGATCGCGTCGCGCTTCCTGCGCTTCCCTCGCTTTCGGCAACGGCCGCTGCCGACAGTGAGTGGATTTCAGTGGCAGACCGACGAGCGCTTCAATCTCGAGCATCACGTCAAGCGGATCGCGCTGCCACGCGGCGCGGGCGAAGTCGAGCTGGAAGCGTTGGTGAGCAAGCTCGTCGGCACGCCGCTCGATCCGCGGCATCCGCTGTGGCAGTTCCACCTGATCGCGAACTACGAGGGCGGCAGCGCGGTCGTGTTGCGCATTCACCATTGCTACGCCGACGGCATCGCGCTGATCCAGGTGCTGCTGTCGATGACCGACGCCGACCGCGCCGGCGGACACGCTCGTCGGAAGCCCTTGCCGCCGTCGAAACGCGCCGATGCTGACGACGACCCACTGGCGCAACTCATTGCGCCGTTGGCCGGCGTGCTGGAGATGGTGTCGAAAGCCGGCTCGACGCTGATCGAGAAAGGCGCGGAATTCTTGCGCGACCCGGCGAAAGCGGTCGCGCTCGCCGAACACGGCGGGGCGTTCGCTGCCGAGCTCGCCAGGCTCGCGCTGATGAGCGAAGACTCGGCAACGCGCTTCAAGGGCAAGCCCGGGATCGCCAAACGCGTCGCCTGGGCCGATCCGATCCCGCTCGACGAGGTGAAGGCGATCGGCAAGGCGCTCGGCTCCTCGATCAACGACGTGCTGCTCTCGTCGGTTGCGGGCGCGCTGCGGGCGTACCTCGTCCGTCGCGGCGATGCCGTCGACGGGGTCGTGATTCGCGCGCTGGTGCCGGTGAACCTGCGCCCGCCGGAGCAGGCGTATCGGCTCGGCAACAAGTTCGGGCTGGTGTTTCTCGAGCTGCCGATCGGGATCGAGAATCCCGTCGAGCGGTTGTACGCGGTGCGCGCCAACATGCGCTCGCTCAAGGGATCCTACCAGCCCGTGATCGCGCTCGGCATCCTCGCCGCGATGGGCGCCGGCCCGCACGCCCTCCAGGAACAGCTCCTGGCGATGCTGGCGAAGAACGCGACGGCGGTGATGACCAACGTGCCCGGGCCACAGCAGCCGCTGTACTTCGGCGGCTCGCGAATCGATCGGCTCATGTTCTGGGTGCCGCAATCGGGCGACGTCGGCATGGGCGTGTCGATCATGACCTACGCGGGTGACGTGCAATTCGGCCTGATCACCGACCGTTCGCTCTGCCCCGATCCTGAGCGCGTGATCCAGAATTTCGCGCAGGAGTTCGAGAAGCTCGTGCTGGCTACCCTGATGGCGCCTTGGCCGTGGGAGGAGGCGCCGCGGGCGGAGGAGTTCGAGCACGCCTCATCGAACGTTGCCCCGTCGGCATAAGCGGGCAGCAGAGGTTCGAGAGCGCGAGCTGCGAGGCCGCTTGGCTTGATTGGGGGGCCGACGCTCCGGGCCACACCGCGCGACTGACCGCAATTGGTCGCAGCGTGCCGCTCCTCGCGCTCGGCCCGCTGCTGACCGCGTTCGTGCGCTACCGCCCGCCGTACAAGTGGCTCGGCGTTGACACGCTGGGCAAGAAGACGGAAACCGTCACGCAGTAAACGGGGGTTGAAGCCGCGGCGGCCGCCTATATTTCGAGAACGGCCTCGCCCGACACCGGGTCAGTTACGCCGAGCCCGCCACCCAGGTCTTCCAGCGTATCGCGGAAGCTGTCGAGCATCCCGATCATCTTTGGCCGCGCCGCGACGATGCTCTGGTAACTGTCCCATTCCCCGATGGCGCAGTAAGTCCGGTCGCCCGTCTTGATTATCACGAAGCGCTTGAAGCCAGCGAAGTCCGGCTGGGCTCTGCGCTGCGCGTCGATGAACTCGGCTTCGCGCCCGGGCTTGACCCGGAACCGCACGACATTGAATGCTGCCATGGCGATCACTCCTCGTCGTTTGGACCGCGCGCCACTACGCGAATAGAGACTGCCGCGGGCCCGCGGGAATCAGGGGCCACCTATCATGCCGCAGTGTTACCGGGTGAGGCAAGCTTCGCGGAAAGCCATGGCGATAGAGCGCCCCCGGGGAATCTCCTTCCTCAGCGATAAGGCAAACGGGGTGCTACTCCAACTCCTCCCTTGCCAGCTCCACATCCAGCCGTTCCATCGCATCCGCCGGCTTGCACTTCGCCGCCTGCTCGTAGAGCTTCGTGGCCTCGTCGAGTTTCTCCTTGCCGAAGAGCAGGATCAAACCATTGGCATACTCGATGCGGGCGATGGCCGAGTCCGGGTTGAGCTTCAACGCCTTCTGGAAATGCTCGAGCGCGGAGTCCTTCTTCGCGCCGTAGGTCAAACCGGCGACGAGTCCGCCGACCTTGCTGACGACCTCTGCCTGATACGCGCCGTACGCGGTGTGCGCGTCGGCGTGCGAGGGTGCTAACTTGAGCGCGGTGGTCAGCGCGTCCTTGATCTTGCCGCCGAATCCTTGCGCCAGCGCTTTGCCAACCGAGATGCCTTGTCCGTAACGACCGAGGGCGTATGCGTAGAGGTAGTGCGCATTCGCGTCCTTGGGCGCGCTCGCTCGGCGCTCGGCGGCCCACGCGGCCGCCTCTTCGAAGAGCGCGAGTTTTGCCTTCTCCACTTTCTCGAGGTAGTTGGCGTAAATCGACTGCGCCTTGATCGCGGCGTTGGCGCCGGGCCCTCCCGCGGCCAAGCCCGCTTCGACCGCCTCCCGGAACTCGCCGCCGTGGTAGTGACGCCACGCGTCGAGCACCGCGAGATCTTTAGGAAACGGCTCGGCGTCGCCCCGGTGTAACCGAGCCCAATGTTTCCTCAGCGTCGCGCCGTCGTAGGCATACGCCTTGTCGGCGTGCGGGAACTTCAGCCATTGCTTCGCCATGTGGCCCTCCGAGCTTACAGATAGTCCCGGCTCAATCGATCGAGCAATGCGCGGGCGTCGCCGCGCAGGAACGGCGCGATCAGCGACAAGACTTGGTACGCCGCGCGATCGAAGCTCACCGTTCCGTCGGCGCGCTCGCCGGCGGCAATCTTCTGATACGAGATCCAGTAGGTCGCGACGATGGCGACGTTGTCGGCGAGCGCCGCGATCTCGCGCTCTGACGCGCGCATCGCATCGGTTGCGACCAGCCCGCGGCACAACTCTATCACGGTGCGCACGCCGCGGCGCATGATCAGCGCGAAGCGCGAGGCGAGCTTGCGGTTGCGCGACAGGATCTCGTCCAGGTCGCGAAAGAGGAAGCGGTGGTCCCACATCGCTTCGAAGAGGAGATGCAACAGCAGCCACAGATCCTCGACTCCCGCGTCGCGCCCCTTCGGGACGTCGAGCAGGTCGTCGAGCCGCCGCTCGAACGCGGCGAAAAGCTCGCCGATGATCTGGTCCTTGTTGCGAAAATGATAGTACAGATTCCCCGGGCTGATCTCCATCTCGCCGGCGATGTCGGCGGTCGTGATATGCGGCTCGCCGAAACGATTGAACAGCGTGAGTGCGGTCTCGGGGATTCGCTCGCGCGTGCGCCGCGGACGTTTGCGCTCCGCCATGGGTCTGACCCGACGTTGTTGAGATACGCGAGTGTAGGGCGTACCCGGGCGCCAGGTCTATGCCGCGGCGTCTCGGTGGTGTCGGCGGGGGCTGCGTCCTGCGGCATTGCGGTGAAGCCATTCCTGGAGCGCATCGAGCGTGCGGGCGAGCGCGTGTGCCGCGGTCTTCACGCTGGGCGCATCCATGAACAACGGCCGCGGATCGGTGAGCGCGGCGCGGATCGGACGGTGTGCCTCCTCGAGCTTCGCGAGATCGAGGTGGATTCCGTGCCGAGCGAGGAGCGGCGCGAGCGTCTCGCGCTGCGCGAGCAACCGCTCCCGCGTGCTCCGATACGCGGTCTCGCACAAGCGCGCCCGGTGCGTGTAGCTGAAGATGTTGGCGAAGAACATGTCGGCGTCCTCGCGGTCCGGCTCGAAGAGCAGGATGTCGGCGTGCGGATACTCCCGGCGGTACTTCTCCATCCCCACTTTCATCCGCGAATGGACGATCGCCCGGAAGGTCTGCGCGAGCACCAGCGGCAGGCCGCCGTGATCGATCTTCTCGACGGTAAGCCGGCCGCGGCGCGCGGCGGCACTGGCGTCGAACGGCACCAGCGGATTCACGCAGAGCAGGAGATCGATGCCCTGATCGAGTGCGACCGAGGCGTGCAGCGTCTTGTTGAGCGCGCCATCGACGTAATGCTCGCCTTCGATCTCGACCGGAGGAAACAGCCCCGGCAGCGCTGCGGATGCGGCGATCGCCTTGTCGATGGGGATGTGATCGAAACCCGGCGACCCGAACGTCACCGATGCGCCGGTGTCGAGGTTGGTCGCGACGAGGAACAGCTTGTGCTCCAGCCGCCGGAAGTCGTTGCTGCGAGCGCCGCTGGCGAACAGCCGTACCAGAAAAGCGTGGATCGCGCGTTGATCGAACAGGCCCGTCGGCACGGCGCGTCCCAGCGCGGCGAACGATTCCAACGCGCCGGGGCACAACGGATCGTGCAGGAACTCGGAGGCGGCCGAGGCAGCCAGGCGCGGTACCGACAACGCACGGCGTCCGAACTCGGCAAGCGCCGGACGCAGGAACAGCGCCGGCGACAACGCGGCGTCGCGGCCATCGGCGATGAACAGCCGGTACATCTGCGCGGGCGAGATTCCATTCGCCAACGCCGCCGCTACAAAACCACCGGAGGACACGCCGACGTAGACGTCGAGATCATTCAGGTCGACGCCGCGCAGCGATTCGGCCAGCGCGAGCAGCGCGCCGACCTCGTAGATCCCGCCGAGCGGGCCCCCGCCCGCGAGGGCGAGACCGATGCGCGCGCGGGTCGATCGCCGTTTCCGGGCCCGCTCGGTGCTCCTGGCGGCCCCGGGCGACGCCCCTCCCGGCATGGTTCTCCCCTCGTTGTTGCGGCGGTGACGCGGCGATCTTACACCAGCTTGTTACGCCTTCCGGGTGGACCGCTGCCCACGACGCACTTTGCGCGGCTTCGCGCGTGCCATCGCCTTCTTCGGCTTCGCGGTCGCCCTGCGCATGGCGACGACCGGCGCCTTGAGCTTGGGCAGCGCCGCCGCGGCCGTGTCGACCAGTTCGTTGACGGTCGTCAGCGCGGTGTGGCGCGCCTTGTTCCAGGTGCTCGTGGCGATGGCGAGTGACGAATCGATTTGCTTGCCGATCACGCGGATGGCACGGCTTTCCATCGCCGAGCCTTCCTTGACCAGCGCGCGAAACACGTCGCCGGCGTCGTTGCGCGCCCACTGGCGCGTGACGGTCGCGGCGCCGAGTCCGGCGAGCCAGACTTGGCGCGACGCGGCGAGCGCGGCGTCGGCGACACGGGTGGCGTTGAGATTGCCCGTAGCTTGTTTCAACATGGTCATGCTCCTTCGTGAGATTGAACTACACCGCCACTGTAGCGGGGAGCATTAGAGCAATCGCCCTAATCGCTCGTGCGCGGCGTAGGGCGTACCCCGGGATGAACCGGATGCGAAGTCCCGGGGATTTGATCGAGGCGTCAGCCCGAGGGGCCGCGACCGAGCGTCGCGACGAGGCCGCTCGCGAGTTTCGCCGCGATCGCGTAGATCGACAGCTGCGGATTGGCGCCGACGCTGGTCGGAAAGAGCGACCCATCGAGCACGTACAGGTTGTCGAGGTGATGATAGCGACCGCTGGGATCGACTGCGGCGCGTCGGATGTCGGGCCCGATGGGGCACCCGCCCATGACGTGCGCGCTGAACACCGGTGCGGCCAGCGGCGCGAGCGGCAGCGCGGAGAGCCCCACGCGTGCGTCCGCCCAGCGGTTGTAGGTCGCGCCCGAGGCGTGCATTGGCATGACCGTGGTCGCGCCGGCCGCGAATTGGATCTCCGCCATCGTCGCGAGCGCGCGGCGCGCCCCGTCCCAGAAGTAGTCATTGAGCGGATAGTCGAGCAGCGCCGTGCCGTCGGTGCGCAACGCGACGGTGCCGCCCGGACTGTCGGCGTGAAAGCCGTCGCGCATGAGCGCGATGACGACCTGCATGTGTGGCAGATCGTGCATCCAGCGCGCGTGCGCGGCGCCGTGGCCGGGGAGCGTGATGGCGGCGAGCACGGGATGGATCGGCGGGACTTCGAGCTTGTAGCCCATCGGCCCGGATGGCTTGGCCGCGAGGAAGTGATCGGAATAAATGGTCTGCGGCGCGCCGGAGAAGCCGTCGACGCGCTCGGGCATCATCGCCGCCGATACGACGGTCGGATGCAGGAAGGTGCGCTTGCCGACGACGCGGTGCGGATCCGGAACGTCGCTGCGCAGGAGGAGCGCCGGCGTGCCGATCGCGCCGCCTGCGGCGATGAAGGTCTGCGCGCGTACCGTGATGCGGCGCGAGGTCGGATCGATGCCGCGCGCGTCCAGGCCGACGCAGGCGAGTGCGTTGACGCGGCCGTTGATGTGTTCGAACGTCAGCGCCCGTGTGCGCGTCAGCAGCGTCGCCCCGCGCTCGAGCGCAGCGGGGATCGTCGTCACTAGCATCGACTGCTTGGCGTTGATCGGACAGCCGATGCCGCAGTAGCCGATGTTCCAGCAGCCCTTGACGTTGCGGCGGATCGCCCCGACCCCGATCCCCAGCGCCTGCGCGCCGCGGCGCAGCGCGTCGTTGTTCTCGTTCGGCACGACCGGCCAGGCGGCGACGTTGAGGCGCCGCTCCATGCGCTCGAACCAGGGCGCGAGGTCGCCAGGCTCGAATCCAGGGAGGCCAAACGCGCTCGCCCAATGCTCGAGCGTGGCCACCGGCGTGCGGAAGCTCGATGTCCAGTTCACCGTCGTGCCACCGCCGACGCAACGCCCCTGCAGGATGTTGATCGCCTTGTCTTTGGTCTTGCGGCTGGCCGACTCCTGGTAGAGCTGCGGATACGCGTCCGCCTCGCGCATGCGAAAGTCGGACGAGCTGGCGAGCGGACCCTCCTCGATCATGACGACCGAGAGACCGGCATCGGACAGGATCTCGGCGGCGGTGCCGCCGCCGGCGCCCGTGCCGACGATCGCAACGTCGGCTTCGATGCTGCGATCCTCGGCTAACGCCGAGGCGTCGATCACCTTCCATCCGGCGCGAAGGCCCGCGCGGAATGGGTCGGGCAGCGGCGACTGGCGCAGGATCTCGGCCATCAACCGATCGCCAGTGCGGGCGGCCCGGCGTAACCGGTCGCAGGCCACGCCCGCGGATTGGCGTACCACGCAGCCAGCACGATCTGATGCAGCGCGCCGTAGGCCGAGCGCAGGAGCGCGAAGCGGCTGTCGCGCCAGCGCGCGAGAAACGCCGCGATCGCTTCGCTCGACGCTTCGGGCCAAGGCGACCAGACGCCCGCGACAAGGCAGCGCGTCGGCGCGAAGTCGAGCAGGGAAAACAATTCGGCGAGTTCTTCGCGGGTTGCCGGTGGAAGGCCGGCGATCGTCTGCTCGATAGCGGCGAGCGTTTCCGCGCGCGCGGCCGGCAGCTCGGCTCCGATCGGCAGCGCGCCGTCGAGAAGCACCGGGATGATCGCGGCCAGGATCGTCCGCGCCGGCGCGGCGAGGGCCTGGCGCGGCGACAGTTGCGGCGGCGAGGGCGACGTATACAGCCAGCGCACCAGCAACAACGTCGCGCCGCCCGCCACGCCGGCCTTGAGCAGCGTGCGGCGGCTGATGCGAAACGTCGGTGGGGCGGAGTTCGACAAGATAGGCGGAGCCATGCGGCGAAGGTCGTGGGTGCCGCGCACTCTAGTCCTTGCAGTTAGACGAAACAACCTAGAGCTTCGTGCGTGCAGGACGCGCCGGACCATCGTCACTTATCATGGCGGACCGTCTCGCGCAGTGCCCATCACATAACCTAGCATTGCCTGCACACGGCGCCATGCCAAGCTCAGCCGAGAGAGACCTCATCCGTCAACTGCAACGCGCCCGCGCGCTGCACGAGCAACGCGCCGCGTCGCCGGCGCTGGCCGCGGCGCTCGACCGGCTTGCGCACTGGCAATCGCGCCGGCTCGATGCAACCTACACCGATCTCGCGCGCGACCCGCGTTACGCCGCGGCGATCGCGTTCTTCGCGACGGACCTCTACGGCCCCGGCGATTTTTCCCGCCGCGACGCCGATCTGGCGCGCGTAGTTCCGCTCATGGGCAGGCTGCTTCCGGAAGGCGTGCTCGCGACCGTCGCCGGCGCGATGGAACTCTCGGTGCTGTCGCACGGGCTCGATCGCGCGCTGCTAGAACGACTCGATCCGGCCGCGCCGCTATCGGTGGCCGCGTACTGCGACGCGTACCGTGAGCTTGGCGATCGACGGTCACGCGAACGCCAGATCGCCCTGATCGTGACCGTCGGTCGCGCGCTCGACCGCTACGTCGGCAAGCGGCTGGTTCGCTCGGCGTTGGCGGCGATGCGACAGCCGGCGCGCCTGGCGGGCTTGAACGCATTGCAGGATCTTCTCGAGCGGGGATTCGCGGCGTTCCGGCGCATGCACGGTGCTGGCGAATTCCTGGCGGCGGTCGAAACGCGCGAGACGGTGTTGATGAACGCGATCTTCGCTGGCGATCGCGCCCCGTTTCCGGAGCCCTGACGCCCCGTGTGCTGAGTCAGGAGTTCCGACGATAAAGGAGCGAGCGGATTTTGGCGACCAGGCAAGGCGCGAGACCGCAACCGTAGTGCGTACTACGGTGAGGTCGAGCAACGCAGCATGGGCGCCAAAGGCGCCGCGAACTATCGAGCGAATTTCTGATTCAGCACACTAAGCCGTCTTGAACAGCGTATCGAGCTCCTTGTTGATCGCCTGCTCGATCGGGCCCTTGACCGGGAGCAACAGGAACGAGAGCTGGACGTCGAGCCGGACGGCGGTCTTGCTGACGTGCAGGCTGCCCGACAGTCCCGGCCGCTCGAACGCGATGTGGTCGCCCTCCCATGCGTACTCGAGATCGAAGCGCTTGTTGAGATCGCGCGCGATTTTTTCGGCGGCGGCTTTCGCGTGTTTGTGGTCGAGGCTGTGGCGACGCTGGATTGTTATGCTGGGCATCGTTGATGAGTTCCGCGAGTTCTATGTTGAGTATAACCAAACTGCTCGCCGCGGGGGCCGCGGCGGGATCCATCCCGTAGACCCGGGCCGCCAATCGAGGCAGAATCGATCAGAAACATTCCGCGGCGCCGGGCTTGAGAAGGAGCAGCGTGGCCAACATCGGCGAATACTTCCAACAACATCTCGCGGCGCCGGACAAGGCACTCTATCGCCATTTCGACGACGAGCGCTGGCGCGACGTCACCGCCGGCGAGCTGGCAGCGCTCGTCGGGCGCTGGCAGGCCGTTCTCGCGGCGCTCGGGCTTACGGCCGGCGATCGCATCGCGTTGTGCCTGAAGAACGGCGTCAACTGGGTCGCGCTCGACCTGGCCGCGCTTGGGCTAGGCCTCGTGGTGGTCCCGCTCTACGTCGAGGACAATCCGGACAACGTCGTGTGGTGCGTCGCCGACGCGGAGGCCAGCCTTCTGGTCGTCGACAACAGCAAGATGGCGGACGCGCTCCGAAAGACCAGCGGCGCGCTGCCGTCGCTGTATGTGCTGCGCGCAGATCCCGGCGATCCATCGCAGTCGGCCGCCTCGCTGCTGCCCGCGACCGCGCCACCGCCGGAATTCCGTTCGCTGCCGGAGACGGCACTCGCGACGATCTGCTATACCTCCGGGACCTCGGGCCGGCCGAAGGGCGTGCTGCTCTCGCACGGCAACATCATCGCCAACGTACGGTCGTGCCAGGAGACACGCATGGCGCGGCCGACCGACGTCTTTCTGTCGGTGCTGCCGCTGTCGCACATGTTCGAACGGACCGGCGGCTACTATTTTCCTTTGTCGATCGGCGCCAAGGTCATCTATGCGCGGGGCGTCGCGCAGCTCGCCGAGGACTTGGCCTCGCAGGCGCCGACCATCATGTTCGCCGTGCCGCGCATCTTCGAGAAGTTCAAGGCGCGCATCGATCAGACGTTGAGCGAGTCCACGGTCAAGCGCTGGCTGTTCGGGCAATGCACTGCGCGCGGCTGGCGGGTCGAGAGCCGGCGCGCCAGCGTGCTCGACGCGCTGGCTACGCCCGCGTTGCGCACGCTGGTTGCGAAACCGGTTCTCGCGCGCCTCGGCGGCCGGCTGCGGCTCACCGTCGTCGGTGGCGCCGCGCTCGACCCGGACATCGCGCACACCTTCATCGGCCTCGGCCTGCCGATGTTGCAGGGCTACGGCATGACCGAAGCCTCGCCGGTGATCTCGGTCAATCGCGACGACGACAACGACCCGGACTCGGTCGGGCCGGCGCTGCCGGACGTCGAGGTCAGGATCGGCGAGGGCGGGGAGTTGCTCGCCCGCGGCGGCAACGTGATGCGCGGGTATTGGCGCAACGACGAGGCAACGCGCGCCTCGATCGACGCCGAGGGCTGGCTGCACACCGGAGACATCGCGGAGATCCGCGACAACCGCATCTACATCCGCGGCCGCATGAAGGACATCGTCGTCCTGTCGAACGGCGAGAAGCTCTCGCCGCAGGACGTCGAATTCGCGCTGCTGCACGACCCGGTGTTCGAGCAGGTGATGCTGGTCGGCGAGGGGCGGCCGTTTCTCACCCTGCTCGCGGTCACGCAGGAGAGCGACGAAAAAGCGTTGATCGCGCGCGCCAACGAGCGCCTCAAGGCGTTCCCGCGCTGGGTGCGCGTGCGCCGTGTCATCGCGACGCGCGAGCCCTGGAGCATCGACAACGGGCTCCTGACGCCGACGCTCAAACTCAAGCGCCCGCTCGTGCTCGCCAAGTTTAAGGACGCGCTCGACGCGGTGTAGGCCGCGAAAGAGGCGGGTTTGGCAGAAGCGCGACCGGCGCCTGCCTGAGTCACCGCGGCCGGCCCGGCCTCTCGTTGACAACCAGGACGCGGCCGCCGTAGGATTCAAACAAACGTTTAACTGACTCGCGCCAAGACACGGGCCACTCGCGGGAACCTCTGGGAGGGCGAAATCCGATGGGAGGAAGAGTCATCCCGTTCCAAGCGCCGAAAAGCTCGGCGACCAAGGACAGGATCCTCGACGCCGCCGAGGCGCTGTTCCTGGAGCACGGCTTCGAGGCCGCGTCGCTGCGGCGGATCACGGCCGCGGCGAGCGTCAACCTGGCTGCGGTCCACTATCACTTCGGCAGCAAGGAAGACCTGTTCGAGGCGGTGCTCACTCGCCGGCTCGACCCGATGAACCGGGAGCGTCTCACGCTGTTGACCCGCTTCGAGCACGAGTCGGCGCCGAAGCCGCTGTCCTGCGAAAAGATCCTCGCCGCGATGTTTATCCCGGCGCTCAAGCTCGCGCGTGACCCGGAGCGCGGCGGCAAGAATTTCCTGCGCCTGCTCGGCCGTGCCTACGCGGATCCCGCGCCGTTCATCCGTCGCTTCCTGTCCGAGCAGTACGCCGTGATGATCGCGCGCTTCAAGGCCGCGTTCGGGCGCGCGCTGCCGCAGCTGCCCAAGAAAGAGCTGACGTGGCGCCTGCACTTCGTGATGGGCGCGCTGTCGTTCACGCTGGCCGGCACCGACGCGCTCAAGCTGATCGCCGCGCTCTCGCGCGGCGAGATGGCCAACGACGAGATGCTGCTGCGACGGCTCGCGCCGTTCCTGATCGCGGGTCTCAAAGCCCCGCTGCCCGATCTCTCCGAGCTCGACGGCGAGTTCCTTGCCCGGTAAGGAGCCTCTATGCTGACAGTCGTCTGGCTGGCCGCGGTCATCGTCGGCTTTCTCGTGCTGGCGTACGTCGGCGCCGCCGGCTGGTTGTGGACCGGCGCGATCGCGATCGCGCTGGCGATTGCGTGGGGCGCGCACCTGCTGCCGCCGCTGCTGGTGATCGTGCCGGCGGCCATCCTCGTCGTGCTGGTGATCCCGCTCAACTATCCGCCGTTGCGGCGTGCGCTCGTCAGCGACGGCGTCCTCGCATTGTTCCGCAAGATTTTGCCGCCGATGACTTCGACCGAGCGCGAGGCGATCGAGGCCGGGACCGTCGGCTGGGACGGCGAGCTTTTCTCGGGCCGGCCCGATTGGAAGAAGCTCCTCGCGCTCCCCGTGCCGAAGCTCACTGCCGAAGAGCAGCATTTCGTCGATCACGAATGCGAAGAGCTTTGCGGCATGGTCAGCGACTGGGAGACGACCAATATCTACAAGGATCTGCCGCCGCCGGTCTGGCAATTCATCAAGGACAAGGGCTTCCTCGGCATGATCATCCCGAAGGAATACGGGGGCCTGGGCTTCTCGGCGTTCGGGCATTCGCAGGTCGTCGCCAAGCTCGCCTCGCGCTCCAGCGCCGTGGTGGTCACGGTGATGGTCCCCAACTCGCTGGGGCCCGGCGAGCTGCTGCTGCATTACGGCACGGACGAGCAGAAACGCTACTACCTGCCGCGGCTCGCCAAGGGGATCGAAATCCCGTGCTTCGCGCTGACCAATCCGCACGCCGGCTCCGACGCCGCGGCCATTCCCGATGTCGGCATCGTGTGCAAAGGCGAATACCAGGGCCGGCAGGCGCTGGGCCTGCGGCTCACGTGGGACAAGCGCTACATCACGCTGGGGCCCGTCGCGACCCTTCTCGGGCTCGCCTTCCGTGCCTTTGACCCCGACCATCTGCTCGGCGACAAGGAAGACCTCGGCATCACCTGCGCGCTGATCCCGACCAATCATCCGGGCGTCAACATCGGGCGTCGGCACATGCCGTTGAACGCGGTGTTCCAGAACGGCCCGAACTCGGGCAAGGACATCTTCATTCCCATCGAGTGGGTGATCGGCGGGCAGGCGATGATCGGCAAGGGGTGGCGGATGCTCATGGAATGCCTCGCCGCTGGGCGCGCGATCTCGCTGCCGTCGCTGTCCACCGGCATGTCCAAGCTTATCGTGCGCGCGACCGGCGGCTACGCGCGCGTGCGCAGCCAGTTCAAGACGCCGATCGGCAAGTTCGAGGGCATCGAGGAAGCACTCTCTCGCATGGGCGGCCACCTGTATTCGATGGACGCGACGCACAAGCTGCTCGCGGGGGTGGTCGACCTGGGCGAGAAACCCGCCGTGCTGTCGGCGATCGCGAAGTATCACCTGACCGATCGCGGGCGCCGGATCGTCATCGACGCCATGGACATCGCTGGCGGCAAGGGGATCTGCATGGGACCGTCGAACTTCCTCGGCGCCGCGTACATGCAGGCTCCGGTATCGATCACCGTCGAAGGCGCCAACATTCTCACGCGGAGCCTCATCATCTTCGGCCAGGGCGCGATCCGCTGCCATCCGTACGTGCTCAAGGAGGTGGCCGCTGCGCACGAGCCGGACGCCAAAGCGGCGTCGGTCGCGTTCGATCGCGCGCTGTTCGGGCACATCGGCTTCGTGCTGTCGAACTTCGCCCGGACGTTCGTGCTCGGCATCGTCGGCTCGCATCTGGTACCCGCGCCCGACGTCGCGCCGGAGACGCGCCGCTACTACCAGCAGTTGACGCGCTTTTCGGCGGCGCTCGCGTTTCTGGCCGACGTGTCGATGGGCGTGCTCGGCGGTGCGCTCAAGCGCAAGGAAAAGCTCTCGGCGCGCCTGGGCGACGTGCTCTCGTATCTGTTCCTGTGTTCGACCACGCTCAAGCGCTTCGAGGACGAGGGTCGCCAGGCAGCCGACGCGCCGCTCATGCACTGGGCGATCTGGGACGCGATGTTCAAGGCGCAGACCGCGCTCGAAGGCGTCATCTCCAACTTCCCCAATCGCCTGATCGCGATCGTGATGCGGCGGACGGTGTTCCCGCTCGGCCGTCCTTATGCGGTGCCGTCGGACAAGCTGGGCCACGACGTCGCCAAGCTCCTCATCGAGCCGTCCGCGACGCGCGACCGTCTGACCGGCGGCATGTACCTTCCGAAAGCCGACGGCGAGGTCATCCGGACCATCGAGTCCGCGGTCGAGGCGACGCTCGTCGCCGAGCCGATCGAGGCGCGCATCCGCGAAGCGCAGAAGGCGGGGCGTTTGCGGGTCAAGGTCGGGGAGGACCGTGTGGCCGCAGCACAAGCCGCGAACGTTATTACCGCGGACGAGTCTGCCGCCGTGCGCAAGGCCAAGCGGCTGGTCGACCAGGTGATCCGCGTC
>JBGPYP010000076.1:0-10134 GCA_041493285.1 Casimicrobiaceae bacterium | reverse complement strand
CCACCTCCTCGCGCCGCTGAACCTGGGCTTCACGACGCTCGCCAACCGCGTGCTCATGGGCTCGATGCACACGGGGCTCGAGGAGGCGCCGAACGGGTTCGAGAAGCTCGCGGCGTTCTACGCGGCGCGCGCGAAGGGCGGCGTCGGCCTGATCGTCACCGGCGGCATCGCGCCGAACTTCTCCGGCAGGCTCGAGCCGCGCGCATCGCAGCTCTCGTTCCCGTGGCAAGTCGGCAAGCATCGCCTCGTCACCGACGCGGTGCACGCCAACGGCAGCAGGATCGCGCTACAGATCCTGCACGCCGGGCGCTACTCGTATCATCCGCTGTCGGTCGCGCCCTCCCGGGTCAAGTCGCCGATCACGCCGTTTCGCCCGCGCGCGCTGACGCGCTGGGGCATCCAGCGGACGATCGCGGCGTACGTGCGCTGCGCGAAACTCGCGCAGAAAGCGGGCTACGACGGCGTCGAGATCATGGGCTCCGAGGGCTATCTCATCAACCAGTTCATCGCGCCACAGACCAACCTTCGCAACGACGAATGGGGCGGCTCGTTTCTCAATCGCATGCGTTTCCCGGTCGCGATCGTGCGCCGCACGCGCGAAGCGGTCGGACCGAAGTTCATCATCATCTACCGGCTGTCGATGCTCGATCTGGTCGAAGGCGGCAGCACCTGGGACGAGGTCGTGTCGCTGGCGCAGGCGGTCGAAGCCGCGGGCGCGACGATCATCAACACCGGCATTGGCTGGCACGAGGCGCGCATCCCGACCATCGCGACCATGGTGCCGCGTGCGGCGTTCGCGTGGGTGACGCGACGCTTGAAAGGCGCGGTGAAGATTCCGCTGATCACGACCAACCGCATCAACGATCCCGCCACTGCCGAGACTCTGCTCGCGCGCGGCGACGCGGACATGGTGTCGATGGCGCGGCCGTTCTTGGCCGACCCGGATTTCGTCCACAAGGCCGTGCTCGGTCGCGCCGACGAGATCAACACCTGCATCGGCTGCAATCAGGCCTGCCTCGATCAGATCTTCGAGCGTATGACCGCGACGTGCCTGGTCAATCCCTACGCGTGCCGCGAGACGGAGTTGAAGCTCACGCCCGCCGCGAAGCGGAAGAAAGTCGCCGTCGTCGGCGCGGGCCCCGCCGGCATGGCGTGCGCTGTGACCGCCGCGGAGCGCGGCCACCAGGTGACGCTGTTCGACGCGGCGGCCGAGATCGGTGGCCAGTTCAATCTCGCGCGGCGCATTCCGGGCAAGGAGGAATTTGCCGAGACGCTAAGGTATTACCGCACGCGCCTGGCAAAGTTTGGCGTGGCGCTGCGCTTGAACCGGCGCGTTGGCGGCGAAGAATTGCGCGGCTTCGACGAAGTGATCCTTTCGACGGGCATCGTGCCGCGGCAACCTCTTATCCCTGGACTCGACCATCCCAAGGTCGCCGGTTACGTCGAGATCGTCGAGGGCCGGCGAATCCCCGGCCCACGCGTGGCGATCGTCGGCGCCGGCGGGATCGGGTTCGACGTCGCGGAACTGCTCACCGCGGGCGAGCCTGCGGACGGACACGCGAGCGACGGGCGCGCGGACGATCCGGCGATCGCGGCATTTCGCGATGAGTGGGGCATCGATAGGGAGTACGCCACGCGCGGTGGGCTCAAACTGCCTGGCGGCGATGGCAGCCATGGGGCTTCCGATGTGTCTTCCCCGCGGCAGCTCTGGCTGTTGCAGCGCAAGGCGTCCAAAGTCGGCGAAGGGCTCGCGAAGACCACCGGCTGGATCCGCCGCACGTTGCTGCGCCGGCGCGGCGTGAAGATGCTCTCGGGCGTCGAGTACGTGAAGATCGACGACGCGGGACTGCACATCGCCATCGACGGCGCACCGCAGGTGCTCGACGTCGACACGGTGGTGATCTGCGCGGGCCAGGAGCCGCGACGCGAGCTGGTCGCGGAACTCGAAGCGGCGGGCATCCAACCGAAGTTGATCGGCGGCGCGGACGTCGCACTGGAGCTGGATGCGAAGCGCGCGATCGATCAGGGAACGCGCGTCGCGTTGGCGCTTTGAACGCTCCGATCCCTTGACGCTCATTGCGCCTGGCGTCGGGGCCCCGTTGTTTGCACTGTTGCGACGCAGCAATCACAACTTCGCACCCGATCCGTTCACGATTTTGGTGGGCCGGAAATCGCACGCCGCTGCGATTGCCTCGCGGTTTGACACGCCGATACGCTTCTGCTCCCATGCACATCTGCCGCACGCGGCATTTCCGATTCGCACCGAATAACGTGAGGAGTTCCCGATGAGCGCGGACGCGGCAGTGCTGCAGGTCGAAGGACTCGTCAAGCGCTTCGCCGCCGCGGACGAGACGATCACCGCGGTCGATCATGTCTCGTTTACCGTCGCGCAAGGCGAGGTGCTGTCGGTGATCGGGCCGTCGGGCTGCGGTAAGTCGACAGTATTCAACATCATCGGTGGCCTGACCGACGCCGACGAAGGGCGCGTCATGGTCGAGGGCAAGACCGTGTCCGGCCCGCACCCCGCGATCGGGATGGTGTTCCAGGAGGAGTCGACGTTTCCCTGGCGGACGGTGGCCGAGAATATCGCGTTCCCGCTGGAGATCGCCGGGATCGCGAAGGATGAACGCATCGCCCGGGCCCGCGAATATCTCGCGCTGGTCGGCCTGCAGGGATTCGACCGGCATTACCCGGCGGAATTGTCCGGCGGGATGCGCCAGCGGGTCGCGATCGCACGCACGCTTGCCTCGCATCCGAAGATCCTGCTTATGGACGAGCCGTTCGCGTCGCTCGACGAGCAGACGCGCTTTCTCTTGGGCGACAAGGTGTTGCAGATCCAGCAGAAGCTCGCGCAGACGACGTTGCTGGTCACGCACAACATCGCCGAGGCAGTGCAGCTCTCCGATCGCGTGATAGTGATGACGTATCGCCCCGGGCGCGTGAAGCGCGTCGTCGCCATCGACCTGCCGCGCCCGCGCACGTCGGAGGCCGCCGGCAGCGTCGCCTTCCAGGCCTATGTCGCCGAGATCTGGAACGATCTGCGCGAGGAAGCGAGCCGCGGCATGCTGGACGCCGAAGCGCAGTCGCGGCATGCGGCGTAGGCCCATCGTGCAAGCCTGAACGAATGGCAACCCGTCGAGACACCGGCGACAACTGGGGACCGATCACACTCGGATTAGCGACGCTCGTCGCGGTGCTGATCGGGGTTGAGGCGATGATCCGCGTCGGCTGGATAAATCGCTTCGTCGTCCCGCTGCCTTCCGCGGTGTTGCTGAGCTTCGAGCGCATCATCGTCGAGGAGGGCGTGCTCAGGCGCTTCGTGATGACCGCCGCCGAGGCGCTCGCGGCCGGCACGCTGGTCGCGGTCTGCGGGACGTCGCTCGGGGTGCTGCTCTATCGCCGGCAAACCCTGCGGCTTGCGTGCGAGACCTGGGTCGCCGCGCTCGCCGCCGCGCCGCTGGTGCTGATCTACCCGTTGTTCCTGGTGATCTTCGGCCGCAATGCGGTGACGATCGTCATGATCGGCTTCGTCTCGGGGCTGCCGCCGGCGATTCTCAAGACCGTGGAAGGGCTCTCCGGCACGCGCCGGGTGCTGATCGACGTCGGCCGCAGCTTCAATTTGAGCCCGTCGCAGCAATTCTGGAAGATCCTGTTTCCTTCGGCGCTGCCGACGATCTTCGTCGGACTGCGGCTCGGGCTCATGTTCGCGCTGATCAACATCGTCGGCGTCGAGTTCCTGATCAACTTCGGCGGCCTCGGGCAATTCGTCAACGAGCTGGCCGAGCGTTACGACCTGCCAGCGATGTACGCCGCGATCTTCTTCGTGATCCTGGTGAGCGTCGGATTCTTTCTGCTGACCGAGAGGGTCGAACGATGGCTCGGTCGAGCGCAATGAGCGCGGCCGCGCATTCCGGCGCCGGTCGCGTCCTGGGCGTGCGCATCGCGATTCTCGTCGTCATCCTCGCCATCTGGGAGCTGGTCGCGTTGTCGGGATGGTTGTTCCGCGACGTCGTGCCGCGGCTGGAGAACATCGCGCGTTCGCTCGTCGCGCTGCTCGCGAATCCGGAGCTGTACGCGAACCTTGGCGCCACCGGCTTTGAGGTCGGTGCGTCGATTGTCATCGGCGGCATCGCGGGCGTCGCCGTCGGGTTGCTGTTGGGCGGTAACCGCACGCTCAGCCAAGCCTTCGAGCGCTATTTGCATTATCTGGGACCGACGCCTAAGATCATTTTCTTCCCGATCATGATCATGTGGTTCGGCGTCGGTGGCGGCTCCAAGATCGCGATGGGCGCGATCTCCTGTTTTTTCCCGATGGCCATCTCGACTGCGGTGGGCATGCGCGAGATCGACGCCGTGCTGGTGCGCGTCGGCAGGAGCTTCCGCGCCAGCACGCAGCAGATGGTGACGAAAATCTATCTGCCGGCGATGCGGCCGGCGATGCTCACCGGATTGCGGCTCGGCCTTGGCGTCGCGATCATCGGCGTGCTGCTCGCCGAAACCAAGTTGTCGAACCGCGGCCTCGGCTACATGGTCATCCAAAGCTATACGCGCTTCGACATCGCCGAGATGTACGCTTTGCTCATCATCGTTTTTCTGCTGGCCATCGCGGCCAACGCGGTGGTCACCCGTCTGGGCGCGGTCGATCCAGCTGCGCATCGATAGGTTCCATAGGAGGAGTCACATGAAGTGCTCGAAAACGTGGGTTGCCGCGAGCGCGGTGCTGGCGGCGCTGACGATCGCGGCGCCGGGTGTCGCGGCGGAGGAAACGCTTAAGCTCGCGATCGGGCAGCGCGGCTACTGGGATACGGGCGTACCCGAGCTGGGCCAGCGCGCCGGGATCTTCGCCAAGCGCGGCCTCAAGCTCGAGCTGCTCTACACGCAGGGCGGCGGCGAGACGCAGCAGGCGGTGATCTCCGGCAGCGTCGACATCGGCATTGCCGCCGGCGCGTCGGGCGTGATCGGCGCGTACGTCAAGGGCGCGCCGGTGCGCGTGATTGCCGCGGAGACGACCGGCGCCGCCGACTACTGGTACGTGCCCGCGTCCTCGCCGATCAAGTCGATCAAGGATACCGACGACAAGACCATCGCCTATTCGACCAACGGCTCGTCGACCAACGCGATCGTTCTCGCGTTCATCAAGCAATACGGTGTGAAGGCGAAACCGACCGCGACGGGAGGTCCGCCGGGGACGTTCACGCAGGTGATGTCCGGTCAGGTCGACGTCGGCTGGGCGGCGCCGCCGTTCGGGCTCGACGCGCTGGAGCAGGGCAAGATCCGCATTGTCGGCAGCGGCAACGACATTCCGACGGTTAAGGATCAGACGGTGCGCTTCGTGATCGTCAACGCGCAGGTGCTGGAGAAACGCAAAGACGCGATTGCGCAGTTCATGCAGGCGTATAGGGAGACGATCGACTGGATGTACACCGATCCCGCGGCGATGAAGGTCTACGCCGAGTTCGCCAAGATCAGCGAAGCCCATGCCTTGCAGGTGCGCGACAAGTTCTTCCCGCGCTGGATGCTCGACCCCGACAAGATCATCGGCCTGGACACGACGCTGGCCGAAGCGCTCAACGGCAAGTTCATTCCGGCGCCGATGACTAAGGAGCAGATCGCCGGACTGATCCAGCTACAGGCTCCGGTGAAATGACCGGTCGCGGCTTCATCGGTCGCTGCCGGACAGTTGAGCCTTGCCTGCAGCGCTGAATCTGCCGGCGCACCGCGAGCTCTACTACGGCGGCGGCTGGCACGCGCCGCAGGCGGGCGGTTACGCGGAGCTGACGAGCCCCGGCAGCGGCGAGCCGCTCGGCCGCGTCGCGGAGGCGACGGCTGCGGACGTCGACGCCGCGGTTGCGAGTGCGAGAGTCGGCTTTCGCGAATGGGCGCGCGTGCTGCCGTCCGGGCGCGCGAAGATCCTCAAGCGCATCGCGGTGCTCCTCCGCGAGCACGCCGAAGAGCTGGCGATGATCGACGCCGCCGATTGCGGCAATCCCGCGCGGGAGATGCTCAACGACGCGCACATCGCCGCGGCGCAGATGGAATTTTTTGCCGGGCTGGTGACCGAGATCAAGGGGTTCTCGATTCCGATGGGCCCCGAGGCGCTGAACTTCTCGGTGCGCGAGCCGCTCGGCGTGGTCGCGCGAATCATCCCCTTCAATCATCCGCTGATGTTCTGCGCCGGCAAGTCGGCCGCGCCGCTCGCGGCCGGCAACGCCGTGATCGTCAAGCCGCCCGAGCAGGCGCCGCTGTCGTCGCTGCGCTACATGGAATTGATCGAAGGCCTGCTGCCGCCCGGCGTGCTCAGCGTCGTTCCGGGCGGACGCGAAGCCGGCGCCGCGCTGGCCGGCCACCCGGGTGTCGCCAAGGTCGCGCTGATCGGCAGCGTTCCTACCGGTCGCGCGGTGATGCGCGCGGCCGCGGAAACGGTGAAGCCGGTGATGCTCGAACTCGGCGGCAAGAACGCGCTGATCGCGTTTCCCGATGCGGATCCCGACGCGGTCGCCGCCGGCATCGTCGCCGGCATGAATTTCACCTGGTGCGGACAATCCTGCGGCTCGACGAGCCGCGCGTTCCTGCACGCGTCGATCCATGCTGCGGTTGTCGCCGGCGTCAAGGAGCGCTGCCGCGCGTTCAAGCCCGGCCTGCCGACCGACATGGCGACGACGATGGGTGCGTTGGCGAGCCGGGCGCAATACGAGCGCGTGCTGCAATACATCGCGGTGGGCCGCGCGGAGGGCGCGCGCGTGCTCTGCGGCGGTGGCCCGCCCGCCAATCCTGCGCTCGAGGCGGGCCTGTTCATCGAACCCACGGTCTTCGTCGACGTTAAACCGACGATGCGCATCGCCAACGAGGAGATCTTCGGGCCGGTGCTCGCGATCCTCGACTGGACCGACGAAGACGCCATGCTCGACGCGGTCAACGGCGTCGGTTACGGCTTGACCTGCTCGATCTGGACGCGCGACCTCACCCGGGCGCATCGCACGGCGATGCGCGTCGAGGCAGGCTACGTCTGGATCAACGAAGCGTCGCGGCACTACCTCGGCGCGCCCTTCGGCGGCTACAAGCAGTCGGGCATCGGCCGCGAGGAGTGTCTCGACGAGCTTTTGAGCTTCACCCAGGAGAAGAACATCCATATCAATCTCAGCGGATAGGCAGCCCGTGTCCAAGCTCAAACTGAGTTTTGCCTGCTGGAACTACGACCGGACGCGCGCGCTGCAGGACGGCTGCGTTCGGCCCGACGGCATCGACCTCAACTTTCTCGCCATGCCGGTCGAGGAGACGTTCTTCCGCATGCTGCGGCATCGCGAGTTCGACGTCGCCGAGATGTCGTTGTCGTCGTACGCGGTATCGCTGTTCACCGAAAGCAGGCCCTTCATCGCCATCCCAATCTTCCCGTCGCGGTTCTTTCGGCACTCGTCGATCTACGTCAACGTCGCGAGTGGCATCCGCGAGCCGAAGGACCTGATCGGCAAGCGCGTCGGCAATCCCGAATATCAGATGAGCGCGCCGGTCTGGATCCGCGGCATCCTCGCCGACCACTACGGCGTTCCGGTGAACAGTGTCACGTACTTCACCGGCGGCGAGGAGGAGCCCGGCCGGCCGGAGAAGCTCAAGCTCGATCTGCCGCGGGAGATCCGGGTCGAGCGGATCGGCCGCGATCAGACGCTGTCGTCGATGCTGGCGAAAGGCGAGATCGATGCGCTCTACACCGCGCGCATGCCTTCGTCGTACGTGAAGGGCGACGGCAAGGTGAAGCGGCTGTTCGAGGATTACGTCGCGGTCGAAAAGAAATATTTCCGCGACACGGGCATCTTTCCGATCATGCACACGGTGGCGATCCGCCGCGACCTGTACGAGGCCAACCGCTGGGTCGCGCAGTCGCTGACCAAGGCGTTCTGCGCCGCCCAGCAGGAGACGTACGCTGATCTCTACCAGACGGCGGCCCTCAAGGTCATGCTGCCGTGGCTGATCGCGCACGTCGAACAGACGCGGCGCGAACTGGGCGACGATTTCTGGCCATACGGATTGGAGAAGAACCGCAAAACGCTGTCGACGTTCCTGCGCTATTCATTCGAACAGGGACTCTCGAAGCGGTTGCTGCAGCCGGAAGACCTATTCGCTGCCGAGGCGCTGGAGTCGTTCAGGATCTGATGTCGCTTACGGAGCTTTGCGTAATTGGATGACACGATAGTCGTCGTTCCGGCTCATAGTGGTAACTCAGCCGGGGCCCAATCTGTGTCTCCGAATTTGGATCCCGGCCTGCGCCGGGATGACCAGCAAGCCTACGCAACGCGCTCCCACGCGGACAGATCGGGCCGGCGCAGGTGCCAGTCGGTCACCGCTTGGAACGCGCGCCCCATGCGCACCAGCGTCGCGTCGGCGAACGGCGCGCCGATGAGCTGCATCCCGATCGGCAGGCCGTCAGGCGAGAATCCCGCCGGCAGCGACAGCCCGCAGGCGCCGACGTAGTTGACCGCGCGCGTGAAGGTCGCCAGCGGCGTGGTCGACTCGTCGACCTCGGCGAGCAGCGTCGCGGTGATCGGCAGCGTCGGCGTCAGCAGTGCGTCGCGGCCGCGCATCCACTCCGCGAACGCGGCGGCGAAGCGTTTCCGCACGGCCAGTTCCTCGAGGTAATCCGCGCTGCTGATGTCCTTGCCGGCGAGCGTCCGCTTGCGCACCCACGGATCGATCGCCAGCGCCTCGTCCGCGATGTAGCTCCGGTGCAAGGCGTACGCCTCGGCGGCGATGATGCGGCCGTTGCGCACCATGACGTCGTGGAGATCGAACGGCGCCGGCGCCTCGTCGATCCTCGCGCCGAGCTTGGTCAGCGTCGCGATCGCCGCCTCACGCGCGGCGAGGACCGCGGGGTCCGTTGGCCACGAAAAATCCTCGACCGGAAGCGCGGTGACCCGCATGCCGCGCAAGTCGGGCTCGGTGGCGAGCGCGTCCGCGAAGTCGATGCGCGGCGCGGCGAGTGTGGCGGCATCGCGCGGATCGGGTCCGGCCATCGCGGCTAAGAGCAGCGCGGCGTCGTCGACGCTGCGCGAGAGCGGCCCCAGCGAGTCGAGCGTCGTCGCCAGAGGAAACACGCCGGCAAGGCTGACGACGCCATAGGTGGGCTTGAACCCGGTGAGACCGCACAACGAGGCCGGGATGCGAATCGACCCGCCCGTGTCGGAGCCGATCGCGGCGGGCGCGAGACCTGCCGCGACAGCCACGGCGGAGCCGCTGCTCGATCCGCCGGCGACGCGATGCGTCGTCGTGTCCCACGGATTCCACGGCGCACCCATGGGTTCGTTGCGGCCCCACCCGCCGAACGCGAACTCGACCAGATGCGTCTTGCCCAGCAGAACCATTCCCGCCGCGAGCAGCCGCTCGACCGCGGTCGCGGTTTCGTCGGCGACGCCGTGCGGCCGGCTCTTCGAACCCGCGGTGGTCATGCGACCGCGGACGTGCAGCAGGTCCTTGAGCGCGATCGGGAGTCCGTGCAGCGGTCCGCGCAGTTTGCCGGCCTGGCGCTCGCGATCGGCGTCTCGCGCTGCGGCCAGCGCGCTGTCGCGATAGACGTCGACGAATGCGTGCAGTCGCTCGTCGAGCGCCGCGATCCGGTGGAGATACGCCGCGACGATTTCTCGCGAGGACAGCGCACCGCTCGCGAGCTGCCGCGCCAAGTCGGTCAGCGACGACCAGTGCAGTTCGTTCAGCATTCCTGCCGGTGCGAATTCATTCGCACTCAATACCGCCCGCGGCTCTGGGCCCCCGGCGCGCGCCGCACTTTGGTCTCGCGCTTGAGCTTGAGCGTCCAGGCGACCGCGATCGGGCCGGCGCGCGTGGCGTCGACGGTCTTCCGCGTCGTGTCTTCCGCGGCGTCGAGCTGCGGGTGCCAGACGCGCACCGTGTACGCGCGCGGCGGCAGCTCCGTGAGGAGTGCCTTGCCGTCCTTGCCGGTTTTGGCGAAGTACGGCGATTCCGAAACGTAGACATAGCCGATCATCCAGTCGTGGATGTTGCAGCCGAGCACGACCACGCCCGGCTTGTCGAACACGACCGGCTCCGCGGGAACGCCCGCGTAGAGCGGCAGCTCGAAGCGCTTCGCCGGAGAGAACGAGTACACTTGGTGGCGCACGTTGTCGTGAT
>JBGPYP010000048.1:0-11878 GCA_041493285.1 Casimicrobiaceae bacterium | reverse complement strand
TGCTGGCTTTTCTTCTGCAGCCGACTGATCTCGTCGGAGATGTCGACCGCCGAGTCCTCATGGACATAGCGCAGCTCGTCGATCTTGGCCTGCAGATCGGCAATCGGCTGCTCGAAGTCGAGGAAGGTTTGCTTCATCAGGCCGTTGGTCGAGCGCGAGGGTCAAGCGCGAGGGCCAAGTGCGAGGGCGGGATATTAGCGCAACTGCGCGCAAACCGCATTCCGCGCGCGTTGCGGCGCAGGGCACGCCGGCGTCATCGCCGCGGACCGTCGCCCGAACGCAACATCTCGACGTGCGCGATGCCGTCCTCGTCGTAAGGCGCGGACACCGTGCGAAAGTCCAGCTCGGCGTAGAAACGCTCGAGCCGCTGCTGCGCGCCGACGCGCACCGCGCACCCCGGGTACAGTACGGCCGACCGCGCGAGCCCCTCGCGCATCGCCGCGCGGCCCAGCCCGGTGCGGCGAAACGCCGCGGTCGTGAGCACGCGACCGATCGACGGCTCGGCGTACTTGCGACCCGGTTCGATCAGACGCAGGTACGCGGCGAGCGTCCGCTCGTCTTTCGTCCCGGCCCAACCGAGCAGATGCCAGGCGAAGGCATCGAGCCCGTCGGCGTCCTGGAATACGCACGTCTGCTCGACGACGAAGACCGCAGCGCGCGCGGCGAGCAGCGCGTACAGGTCAGCCGGCGCGAGTTCGGCGAAGCACTTCCACTGCCAATCGACACGCGGCATCGGCGAATCGTTCGTTAGGTTCCTTAGGGCTGTCTCCATCCGGCGCGTTACATTAACATGGGGCCTCTGCCACAACGCGGGTCGGCATATTTCCATGGACAAGCGCTATCGCATCGCGGTCATCCCGGGCGACGGGATCGGCAAGGAGGTCGTCCCCGAGGGCCTGCGCGTACTCGAGGCCGCGGGAAGCCGCTTCGGAATCGCGTTCGACTGGGACGAGCTGCCCTGGAGCTGCGATTACTACGCCAGGCACGGCCGGATGATGCCGGAGGACTGGTTCGAGCGGATCAGGCATCATGACGCGATGTTCTTCGGTGCGGTCGGGTGGCCCGCGACCGTTCCCGATCACGTCTCGCTCTGGGGTTCGCTGATCCAGTGGCGGCGCGGCTTCGATCAATACGTGAACCTGCGCCCGTGCCGGCTGATGCCGGGGGTTGCCTGCCCGCTCGCGAACCGCAAACCGGGCGACATCGACTTCGTCGTCGTGCGGGAAAACACCGAAGGCGAGTACTCGTCGGTCGGCGGTCGCATGTTCGAGGGTACCGAGCGCGAGGTGGTGTTCCAGGAATCGGTTTTCACGCGCAAGGGCGTCGATCGTATTCTTCGTTTCGCGTTCGAGTTGGCGGAAAAGCGAAAGGCGAAGCACGTCACGTCCGCGACCAAGTCGAACGGCATCTCGATCACGATGCCATACTGGGACGAGCGCTTCCGCGCGATGGCGGCGCAGTATCCCGATATCCGCACCGACCAGTATCACATCGATATCCTGAGCGCGCATTTCGTGCAGCGGCCGCAAGCGTTCGACGTCGTGGTCGGATCGAATCTGTTCGGCGACATCCTCTCCGATCTCGGCCCCGCCGTCTGCGGCACGATCGGCATCGCGCCTTCGGCCAACATCAACCCGACGCGCGAATATCCGTCGCTGTTCGAGCCGGTGCATGGCTCGGCGCCGGACATCGCGGGCAAGGGAATCGCCAACCCGATCGGCCAGATCTGGTGCGGCGCCATGATGCTCGAGCATCTTGGCCACGCCGATGCGGCTGCGGCGGTCATGCGCGGCATCGAGCATGCGCTGGCCGACGGGCCGCGCACGCCCGATCTGGGCGGTAAGGCGACGACGACCGAGCTGGGCCGCGCGGTCACCGAGGCGATCGCGTAGGACGCGACGCCACAACGAAGTGCCGCTGTGGCAAGATAGCGGCCGCAAGAAGAAGCAATCGCCGCAAGGGGAGCGCTCACCATGATCATCGGCATCCCGCGCGAGACCCGCGCGGGCGAGACGCGCGTCGCTGCCACGCCGGAGACGGTCAAGAAGCTCGCAGCAAGCGGCAAGCATCAGCTTGTCGTCGAAGCAGGTGCCGGCGTGGCGTCGAGTATCCCCGACGCCGAGTTCCAGGCTGCGGGCGCCAGGATCGGAAGCGGCGACGAGGCGCTTGGTGCGGACATCGTGCTCAAGGTCCGCGGGCCGACCGCCGACGAGCTGCCCAGGCTCAAGCGCGGTGCGATGCTCGTCGGCTTGCTCAACCCTTTCGATGCCGCGGCCGTGCAATCTTATGCGGCCGCCGGCGTGTCGGGCTACGCGCTCGAGTGGCTGCCGCGCATCACACGCGCGCAATCGATGGACGTGCTCTCCTCGCAGGCGAATATCGCCGGCTACAAGGCGGTGATCATGGCTGCCAACACCTATGGCAAATTCATGCCGATGCTCATGACGGCGGCGGGAACGGTCAAGGCCGCGCGGGTGCTGATTCTCGGCGTCGGCGTCGCCGGGTTGCAAGCGATCGCGACAGCGAAGCGGCTGGGCGCGGTGATCGAAGCCTCCGACGTGCGGCCCTCGGTCAAGGATCAGGTCGAGTCGCTGGGCGCGAAATGGGTCGACGTCCCGTACGCTAACGACGAGGAGCGCAAGATTGCCGAAGGCGTAGGTGGCTACGCGCGGCCGATGCCGCCGGAATGGATGGCGCGCCAGGCGGGGATCATCGCCGAGCGCTGCAAGACCGTCGACATCCTGATTACGACCGCGCTCATCCCCGGCCGTCCGGCGCCGAAGCTCATCAAGGCCGCGACCGTGGCGGCGATGAAGCCCGGCGCGGTGATCGTCGATCTCGCGGTCGAGCAGGGCGGCAATGTCGAGGGCTCCGAGCTCGACAAGATTGTGGTCAGGGACGGCGTGAAGATCGTCGGCTTCGGCAACCTGCCCGCGCAGGTCGCAACCGATGCTTCCGCGCTGTATGCGCGCAACGTGATCAACTTCCTGGCGCTCTCGCTCAATGCCAAGACGGGCGAATTCGCGGTGCCGAAGGACGACGAGATCATCAAGGCGACGCTGGTGTGCGAAAGCGGGCAGGTGGTCGCCAGAAACTGACACGTGCTCCCTCTCCTCGTGGGAGAGGGTTGGGGTGAGGGCGTCGTCGCGTTTCGCGCCCCGCCGTAGCCCTGCGATCGAGGGAGGGAGTTAGCAAAGGGAGTGAACCATGACCGCAGGTGTTGATCCGATCGTCTTCAACCTCATCGTCTTCGTGTTGGCGATTTTCGTCGGCTACCAGGTGGTATGGAACGTGACGCCTGCGCTGCACACGCCGCTGATGAGCGTGACCAACGCGATCTCCAGCATCATCATGGTCGGCGCGATGCTGGCCGCGGGCGCGGCTGAGCTCGATTGGGGCGGCTGGCTCGGCGTGCTCGCAGTGGCCCTGGTGTCGATCAATACCTTCGGCGGCTTTCTCGTCACCCGGCGCATGCTGGAGATGTTCAAGAAGAAGGAACCGAAGCCCGTCGCCAAGGAGAAGCCATAATGCGGGACAGGGGACAGACATGAGCGCCAACCAAGTCGCACTCTGGTACCTGGTCGCGGCGGTCAGTTTCATCCTCGCGCTGAGGGGGCTGTCCGGACCGCAGACCGCCCGCCGTGGCAACGTCTACGGCATGATCGGGATGGCGATCGCCCTGCTCGTCACGCTTGCGCTCGTCTACTCGCACAGCAAGAACGTCCTGCCGATCCTAGCCGCGATGGCGGTCGGCGGTGCGATCGGCGCGTTCGTCGCACGGTGGGTGCAGATGACGCAGATGCCCCAGTTGATAGCGGCAATGCACTCGCTGGTCGGCCTCGCTGCGGTGTTCATCGCGATCGCGGCTGTCAACAATCCTGCCGCCATGGGACTGGACGTCCCGATCACCTTTGGGCACAAGATTGAGCTGTTCATCGGCACGTTCATCGGTGCGATCACTTTCTCCGGCTCGGTGATCGCCTTCGGCAAGCTCTCGGGCACGATCCGCAGTGCGCCGGTGGTGTTCGCAGGGCAGCACTATCTGAATCTCGCCATCGGTATTGCGATGATCGGCTTCGGCATCTGGTTCTGCATATTGCCGGCGCCCGCCGATTGGGGACCGTTCATCGGCATGACCGCGCTTGCGTTTCTGCTCGGCTTTCTGCTCATCATCCCGATCGGTGGCGCCGACATGCCGGTGGTGATCTCGATGCTCAACAGCTACTCGGGCTGGGCCGCGGCCGGCATCGGCTTCTCGCTCGACAATCCGATGCTGATCATCGCCGGGTCGCTAGTGGGATCCTCGGGCGCAATCCTGTCGTACATCATGTGTCGCGCGATGAATCGGTCGTTCTTCAGCGTGATTCTCGGCGGCTTCGGCGGCGAGACGAGCCCCACCGCCGAAGATGCGCAGAAGAAGGCCGTCAAGAGCGGCAGCCCCGAGGATGCTGCATTTCTGCTCTCCAACGCCGACACCGTGATCATCGTCCCGGGTTATGGGCTCGCGGTCGCCCGTGCGCAGCACGCCGTGAAGGAGCTCGCAGCCAAGCTGACCGAGAAGGGCGTGACGGTCAAATATGCGATCCACCCAGTCGCCGGACGGATGCCCGGCCACATGAACGTGTTGCTCGCCGAGGCCGAGGTGCCATACGACCAGGTGTTCGAGATGGAAGACATCAACGGCGAATTCGCGCAGGCCGATGTGGCGTTGATCCTCGGCGCTAACGACGTCGTCAATCCGCTCGCCGAGCAGAAGGGCAGCCCGATCTACGGCATGCCGATCATCGAAGCGTACAAGGCCAAAAGTGTTCTGGTGAACAAGCGGTCGATGGCGTCGGGCTACGCCGGCCTCGACAATCCTCTGTTCTACATGGACAAGACGATGATGGTCTTCGGCGATGCCAAGAAGGTCGTCGAGGAACTGGTGAAAGCGGTGGACTAGTCAAGCGTACGCGCTTCGCGACTCGTGGCTGGACGCCGATGCCATCGGCGTCCGGGACCTGCTGTCGCTCGTCGCAAACCAGATCCCGCCATCGCCCGACAGCCATTTGCTGCTCATCACGCCGTACCTGGACCAGCCCGAGTTGAAAACCGATCGGGATTATCGCGGCACCGGCAAGGTCGCCGGGCTTGGTTTCTACCTGGATACCGTGACGCGCTTCAAGCGCTCTGACACGATGGAGACTGGCCGCGGATTTCTCGGCGTTTTCGCGCATTTTCAGCTCGTGCTGATCAACGCCCAGAACAATGCGATCGCGGCGCACGAACGTGTCGTGGTTGGTACGACGTACTCGGCGGCACGAGCCGAGGATCGCACGCCGTGGAACGCGCTTACGCAGGCGCAGAAAGCGACGGCGCTTGAGTCCTTGATGAAACGGGGAATCGAGCGGTCGCTGCCGGGCATGCTAAGCTCGCCGAAACAGTAGGCTTCAAGCCGCTTCTCGGTTGTCGGCTGTTCGGCAACGGGCGCCCCGCGCCCTCTCAACGGGATCCTTCGCGAACGCTGGAAAATCACGTGCCCGGCCCGTTGTCGCATCTCGTCGTACTCGATCTCTCTCGTGTGCTCGCCGGGCCGTGGTGCACGCAACTCCTGGCCGATCTCGGCGCCGAGGTCATCAAGATCGAGAAGCCCGGCAGCGGCGATGACACGCGCGGTTGGGGACCGCCGTTCCTGAAGGACGCGCAAGGGCGCGACACCGACGAGGCGGCGTATTACCTCGCGTGCAACCGTGGCAAGAAGTCCGTCGCCGTCGACTTCACGCAGAGCGAGGGTCAGGCCATCGTGCGGGAGCTCGCGCGCGGTGCCGACATCGTCGTCGAGAACTTCAAGGTCGGCGGGCTGGCGAAGTACGGACTCGATCATGCGCGCCTTGCCGCAGTCAACCCGCGGCTCGTGTACTGCTCGATCACCGGCTTCGGGCAGACCGGACCGTACGCCGAGCGCGCGGGATACGATTTCATCATCCAGGGCATGGGCGGGTTCATGAGCGTCACCGGCGAGCGCGACGATGCGCCCGGCGGCGGCCCGCAGAAGGCCGGCATCGCGATCTCCGATCTCATGACCGGGATGTACGCGGCCACCGCGGTCCTCGCGGCGATCGCGCACCGCGAGCGCTCCGGCGCGGGCCAATACATCGATACCTGCCTGTTCGACACGCAGGTCGCGATGATGGCGGTGATGAACATGAACTATCTCGTCTCGGGCACGCCGCCCGGCCGCGCCGGCAACGCGCATCAGAACATCGTGCCGTACCAGGTGTTCGCCTGTGCCGACGGACATCTCATCCTCGCGGTCGGGAACGACGGCCAGTTCGCGCGGTTTTGCGAGGTCGCCGGCCGACCGGAATGGGCCGTCGACCCACGCTTCGCGGCCAACGCCGGCCGCGTGCAGCACCGCGACACACTCGTGCCGATGGTCGCCGACGTGGTGCACACGCGCACGCAGCAGGACTGGCTTGTAGCGCTCGAGGCGGTCGGCGTACCGTGCGGGCCGATCAACCGTCTCGACCAGGTGTTCGCCGACCCGCAGGTGCGCTCGCGCGGGATGCGCGTCGACCTGCCGCATCCGCTGTCCGGCACGGTGCCGCAAGTCGGGAATCCGCTGCATTTCTCTGCAACCCCGGTCACGTATACTCAGGCGCCGCCGCTGCTCGGCGAGCACACGGCGGCTGTGCTGCGCGAGCGTTTGGCGATGTCGGCGGATGCGCTGGCCGATCTGACGGCGCGTGGCGTCGTCCAGGTGAGGCAGTGAAGAAGTGAACAAGTGAATGAGCGAACGGGCGAACGGGTGACGATGAGCGGGATCACGAGGAGGCCGGCGTTCTGGATCGCGTTTGCGGCGCTGTCCGCGATCTGCGCCGCGCTCGCGTGGGAGTATTTCCCGCAGGCGCTGCCGCTCATCAACCTCGACGTCAGGATGTCGCGCGATCAGGCGCTCGAGGAAGCCGCCGCGATCGCCGAGCGTCTGCATCTCGCCGCACCGGACGCGTACCGCGCCGCGATGTTCACACACGACGGCGGCACGCAGAACTATGTCGAGCTGGAGGCCGGGGGCAAGAGCGCGTTCACGCGCTTACTCTCGGGCGAGATCTATTCGCCGTACCGCTGGGAGGTCCGGCTATTCAAGCCGGCCGAGACCGCGGAAGCCCGCGTGCGCTTCAAGCCTGACGGGTCGCCGTACGGTTTCGCCCGTACCGTTCCGGAAGACGCGCCCGGCGCGGCGCTCGACTCGGCCGCGGCGCGGGCGATCGCCGAGGCGCGAGCGCGCGCCGACTGGGCGATCGATCTCGGGCCGTACAAGCTGCTCGACGCTTCGCAGGCCGAGCGCCCGAGCCGGCGCGTGGATCACGTCTTCGTCTACGAGCGCGAGGACGAAAAGCTCGGCGACGCCCGGATCCGGCTGCGCCTCGTCGTCTCCGGCGACGCGCTGACCGAAGTCACGCATTCCGTGCACGTCCCGGAGGCTTTCGGGCGCCGGTTCGCCGAGCTGCGCTCGGCGAACAACACGATCGCGCGCGTGGCGAGCCTCGCCGCCGGCGTCCTCTACGGTCTTGGTGGCTGCATCCTCGGCGTACTGTGGCTGATGCGCAAGCGGTGGCTGCTCTGGAAGCCCGCGCTCGTGGCGGGCGCCGTCGTCGCGGGGTTGAACGCGCTTTCGGTGCTCGCCAACGCGCCGCAATCATGGTTCGGCTACGACACCGCGCACTCGCCCGTCGTGTTCTGGGGCCAGCAGATCGGCGTCGCCTCAGCCGTGCTCGTCGGCGGAGGGCTCGCCCTGGCGTTGGTCTTCATCGCGGCTGAGAGCCTCTCGCGCCGGGCGTTCCCGTTGCACCCGCAACTCTGGCACGTCTGGGCGCGCGACGCCGCGCCGACGCCCGCCGTCCTCGGGCGCACGCTCGGCGGCTACCTGTTCGTCCCGATCGAACTGGCGCTGATTGCCGGCTTCTATTTCGTCACCAACCGGTATTACGGCTGGTGGCAGCCATCGGAATCGCTTTCCGATCCGAATATCCTTGGGAGCGCGCTACCCGCGCTCTCGCCGATCGGAATGGCGCTGCAGGCTGGGTTCCTGGAAGAGTGCCTGTTTCGCGCCGTGCCGCTTTCGCTCGCGGCGCTGATCGGAGAGCGCTTCGGCTGCCGCCGGCAACTGATCGGCGTCGCGCTCGTCGTCGAGGCGCTGGTGTTCGCCGCCGCGCACGCGAACTATCCCGGCTTCCCGGCGTATTCGCGTCTGGTCGAGCTGTTCGTGCCGGCGCTGATCTGGGGCCTCATCTTCCTGCGCTTCGGCCTGCTGCCGACGGTGATTTTGCACGCCGTGTTCGATCTTGCGCTGATGTCGATTCCGGTGTTCCTGATGCAGGGCCCGGGCGCGCTCGCCAATCAGGCACTGGTCATCGCCGCCGGGCTCGTGCCGCTCTCCATCGTGCTGCTGCGACGCGCGTACGCCGCAGGTTGGCTCGCGCTGCCCGCATCGGCGCAGAACGGTGCGTGGCAACCCGCCGCTGCCGCGACGGCGGGAGCGCCGGACTGGCCGCGCACTGGCGCGGGCGCGTGGGCCGCGCGCATGCAGCGCTGGCTGCCGGTGCTCGGGCTTGCCGGCTTGCTCACCTTCGCGATCGCGGGCAGCTTTCGCGGCGATGCCCCGCCGCTCAAGGTCGATCGCGCGCAAGCGGAAGCGATCGCCGACGCCGCGTTGACCGAGCACGGCGTCAGGCTCGCGCCGGAATGGAAGCGCTACGCGACCATCCGGCTGGCGTCCGAAGACTCCACTGCGTGGGCATGGAACAAATTCGTCTGGCGCGAAGCCGGCGCGGACGCTTATCGGAAGCTCGTCGGCGACTGGCTGGCTCCGCCGATGTGGGAAGCGCGTTACGCGCGTTTCTCCGGCGCCGACGTCGCTGACCGCGCCGAGGAATGGCGCGTCACGATCCACGGCGACGGGAAGGTGCGGCAGATTGCGCATCAACTTCCCGAGCGGCGCCCCGGCGCCCGCCTTTCCCGCGACGACGCGCGCACTCTCGCCCAGCGCGAGATCGCGGCTCGGTTCGGGCTCGATCCGGCGGTGCTGCGCGAGGTCGAGGTCAGGGAAGACCCGCAACCCGCGCGTACCGACTGGCAGTTCACCTATGCCGACCCGCGCATCGATGTCGGCAAGGGTGGCGAGGCGCGCGTGCGGGTGAACGTCGCCGGCGACGAAGTCACGGGCTCGGGCCGGTACGTTTTCATTCCCGACACGTGGTATCGCGCCGAGCGCGAGCGCGCCGGCCGCTTGAACCTGGTGCGCATCGCCGTGGCGCTGGCGTTCGCCGTCGCCGCGCTCGCCGCGCTGATCGGCGCGACGCTCGCGTGGACTCGCGATCGCTTCGACCGGCGCGCGTTCTGGTGGGTGGGGCCGTTGCTCTTCTGCGCGGCGGTCGCGAATGCGGCCAACCAGTGGCCGGCGATCGCCATGCGCCTGCAGACCACGGAGCCCGTCGTCACGCAAGTGGCCCTGGCCGGCGGAGGGTTGCTGTTCGCCGCCGTGATCGGTGCGTTGCTCGGCGGGATGTTCGCCGGTGTCGGTGCATTCGCCGCACGGGTCCACGTCACGCCGGGCCTGACGGAGAAGGACCTGTGGCTGCGCGGGAGCGCTGCCGCGACGCTCGCTCTCGGCATCAACTTCGCTGCCGGCGCGCTCACCCCCGATACCATGCCGCTGTGGCCGAAGTTCGATGCAGAGAACACCTGGCTGCCATGGCTTGCCCGCGGACTCGGCGCCCTCAACATCCTGCCGATGATCGGGCTTGCCGTCGTCGTGTTGCACTGGCTCGATCGCTTCACCGCCGGCTGGACTCGCCGGCGCGTTCAGGCGACGGTCCTGTTGATGCTGGCCGAGGCCGCGATCGCCGCGGTGAGCGCGGACCAATGGTCCGATATCGCGGCTGCCGGGCTGATCGGCGGCGCCGTCGCGACGCTGCTCTTCGCGACCGTGCTGCGCTTCGATCTGCGCGCGGTCCCGGCGCTTATCGCGGTCTATGTCAGCCTGACCGCGATCGCGCAGGGGCTGCAGAAGGGCACTGTCCAGGCGGCGTGGCTTACGGCGGTCGGCGTCGCGGCCGCGCTGGCGATCGCCTGGCTCGCGACGCGTTACGTGATGAACGCCGGGCCGGTACCCACGCGAGCTACTGAATCGTCACCCAATACGGTATGACGAAATTGTCGGCGCGATGCACGACGGTGACGTTCGATCGCGACGCCCATGGGATCACCTGCCGGTGCAGGGGCAGGTGCAGAAGCTCGTCGTGCTCGATCGTCAGTGCGTCGTTGATGAGCTTGCGGCGCTTCTCGACGTCGAGCTCGGTCTTGACCTGATCGACGAGCGCGTCGAACTTCGCGTCCGTATAGCGGCCGTAGTTGTAGTCGCCGTCGCCCTTGCCGTTGGCGCTATGCAACACCGGCTGCAGGATGAAAATCGGATCGGTCGCCGCGCCGCCCCAGCCCAGCATGTACAGGCTCGTGTCGAGTTTCTCGAGCTTGGGAAAGTAGTTGGCGCGCGGCATGGCGTTGACGCGGATCTTGACGCCGATCTGGGACCACATCGCAGCCAGCGCGAGGCAGATCTTCTCGTCGTTGACGTAGCGGTTGTTCGGGCAGTCGAGCGTCACCTCGAAACCGTTTGGGTAACCCGCATCGACGAGCAGCTGCCTGGCCATGGCGCGGTCGAACGGGAACCGCTTTTCCGGCTGGACGATCCACGGCAGGGGCGCGGGCAGCATGGCACCGGTCGGTTGCGCCAGCCCGCGCATCGTCGTCGCCTTGATCGTCTCTATATCGATCGCCCGGTACAGCGCCTGCCGCACGCGTTTGTCCTTGAACGGATTCCGGCCCTTGACGTCGGAATAGAGCAGCTCGTCGCGTTGCTGATCCATGCCGATGAACACGACACGGTTTTCTACGCCTTCGAGAACCTTCACGTTCGACGTCTGCTTGAGGCGCGGCACGTCCTGCGGCGGCGGATCGTTGATGACGTCGATCTCGCCGGAGATCAGCGCCGCGAGCCGTGTGGCGTCGTTGCCGATGGGCTGGAACACCACCTCGTCGACGTTGCCTTCGAAACGCCCGTCCTTGATCCCCCACCAGTTCGGGTTCTTGACCAGCACCGTCTTCACGTCGGGCTCGCGTGACTTCAGCATATACGGCCCGGTGCCGTTGGCCTGGTGCGCGGTGATCATGTCCTCCTTCTGGGTGTAGTTCTGCGGGCGGGTCGCCTTGTTTTGTTCGCACCACGCTTTGCTCATGACGTTGATCAACGCGATGTGCTCGAGCTCGATCGGATTGGGCCCGTTGGTCGTGAATTCGACGGTGAGTTCGTCGATCTTCTTCGGGATCCCCGCGGCGTTGGCGTAGACGCGAAGCTGCGAGGTGTCCGCGCGCGCCCGCTCGAACGTGAACACGACGTCGTCGGCCGTGAACGGCGTGCGGTCATGGAATTTCACGCCGGGACGCAGCTTGAAACGCCAGGTAACCGGATCGATCTGCTGCCAGGACACCGCAAGCTCGGGCCTAAGGTTGAGCTTCTTGTCGCGCCCGACGAGGAACTCGTAGATGAGGCCGTTGACGTTGTTGGTGAGGCCCTCGTTCTGCGAATGCGGATCGGTGGTCTGCGGGTCGCCGCGATTGGCCCAGCGCAGCGTCTTGGCGTCCGCCGCCGTGGCGGCAAGCCCCACGACGATGAGGAAGAGCGTGAGCAGGCGCTGCATGATCGTCTCTCCCGAAGTTGAAGAGGGATCATCATAACGCCGCGCGCGGGCGCGTGGCCAAGCGTCGCGCCGCGCTAGAATGCGCCGTGCCGTCACCGTCGATCGCCGATCGCCTGGAGGCCGAGCTGCGCCAGGGCATG